>SABI01000011.1 GCA_009929055.1 Spirochaetia bacterium
GGTCTGTACAGTGGCATAGTTTCTTTTATTAGTTGTTATTAAAAGCTTTCCACCCCCCTGCAAAGAGACGTATGTTCCATTGCCATAAGTTGAATCGAAAATATCCGTATTAGATATAGGTTCTTCTGCCGTCAAAGAAACACCAAGAGACGATGTTGAACTGATATCTTGGCTTCCTGCACATATCCATCTGTTTTCAGCATACATGACAGCATAAAATGCAATAGAGCTTGCATAGGTTTCTTTAGTCCACGTGTTTTGATCTGACGAATATAACAATGAAGCACCCACACCAACTGCCGCCAGTTTAGAATCCGCATAGCATACATCCCACAATGCGTTTGTTGTTCCAGATGCTTTTGTGGAAAAAGTGGAGAGATTCCCAGTTGTTAATATGGTTCCATTAGCTCCAACAATTATAATATCTGATGCCCCTTGACATACCCCAAATAGACTTGCCGACGTTTCAGATGCCTTGGCCGTTAATGTGTCTCCATGATTTGTTGATAACCCAACGTACCCACTGGAACCTACAGCAACTGTCCCTAACGAAGTCTGAGCGACGCGATAAAGAGTTTCTGACGTTCCAGAGGATCTTATAGTCCATATTTCTCCATCTGGGCTATTTGCAAGAAAACCTCCCTCTCCAACCGCTACGAATTTCGTTCCTGTCCAGCAAACTCCATTTAAACCAACTGTAGTTTTAGATGTTACTACACTTAACGAGCGTATATCTGTCCCAGAAAGTATAACTCCATTACTCCCAACAACTACGATTATATCCTTGCCATAAGCTATAGATTTTAAATCAGTTGAAACGATTGGAGTCAATTTATCCCAGACAGCTCCCGTCTTTACCGCTATACATCCATATGCTCCTACCGCTATAGAATCTTTGCCAATCTGTATTAATCCGTTAATCCATGGCATCTTTGAGTTGCTAATGGTTATCTTATCTGCCATTAATGTCCATTTATCTTTATCTAACGTAAATGGATATATTATAGATCCTGTTGCCGAGGCAGACACTACTCCACCAGTAACACTTAGCCCTGTTCCAACCTGCATAACACCTAAAGACGAACTAGTAGCTACCGGAACAGATACACCATTAGCGTCTACAACCACATTAGAATGAGCCCTAACTGAAAACATACCAGTAGACAGCTGTAAACCGTTCCCAGCAGCATAAGTAGTATCAACAGCATTAATCTCTCCACCTGCTCCAATAGATGTATTAGTGCCCGCTTTAACAACCCCTAACGCAGACCCAGTAGAAGCAGGGGCAGAAATAACCCCATCTGTAACAGCTAAGTTATTACCAACCTTCAAAACTCCCAAGTTTGTAGTTGTACCGATAGCCACAGCTATACCATCTTCATCAACAGTTACATTATCTCCAGCTACAGCTGATATTACCCCGGCCTCAGATACAGCTATGCCGTTTCCAGCACTGTATTCAGTATTAACTGCGTTAATTTCTCCTCCGGCTCCAATAGAGATATTATGCCCAGCCATTACCACACCAAGACTTGCGTCCTGAGCTATTGGTACCGATATTCCAGATTCATTAACAATAACATTGTTCCCGGCTACAGCTGATACCGATGTAGTAGGAGCTCCTTCTAGAGTGATAACAGATATGCCTGCCCCACCTTGAAGATGCTCATTTAATATCTTTTCTCTTTCTGTTAATACGACACTTGCATCTGAGTCAAAGATTATTCCCTTGTTTCTTCTTTCTATAAATCCCATTTCAAAAGTAGGATCAGTTTCCTCACCTTGCCCTTGTCTTAGAGCTTTAGATTGATCTGGCCCCATTCCAGCTGTTGGCAATCCAAATGTATCAAAATATAGATATTTATTAGCTCTAACGTTAGATGGTGGTAACTGCATAGTCCCATCAAACACAACCTCATCTTCAGGAACCCTTAATGTATATTCCTTAATTCTATAGTCTTGAGCAAGCATTGTAACTTTGTCTATAGCTGTCTCTGTGGTTTCAGTAAATACTGTCTGTGACGTAAATGACACATCCTGATCAGGAGCAACATCTCTTTCAATACATATTCTTTTTATATCTGTAAAGTCTTTTAAGAATACACACACACCATAAACACTGTTTGTTCCATCTGACGTAACAACAGAAAAATCCTGATCTAAAACAAGTTCTTTTGTAGTCTCATCGTTAAGCCTTAGCGTTACTTTTATATATTCATCATTACCTAAAAAAGGAAATATTATATTAAATGAATCATCTATTGATATTGTTCCTTGTGTATATACTACTATTGCTGGCGTGTCTCTTACTGGAACTGTCATTTGTTTCTCCTTTTGCGACGTCTCTTTGTTTTATCTGAGGTAATCATTTCCTCTATAGCTCTATTGTAATAGAACAAGTTATTAAACGGTATGCATCTTTTGATTGCGTGTCTATCCTCATTAGACATCTCACCCTTTTTAAATGGAGCTGTAACTGCCGCAACACCAGCTCTTGTTGTTCTAGCAAAGAAGTCAAATAGAGGAGATAACCTTGAGAATGCTCTTTCCGGATCACTAGCAAAGCTAACAATTGAGTCTCCAGTGTCAAATAGGAAACCAAAGAACCCAGCATTCTTTACTGTATTTACCCAGAAATCTTTCTTCTCTATGTCCGTTTCTCTTCCTGTGGCAAGTCCCTTCAAGTATGTAGAGAGACCTCCTAGCGCTAATGCTGTTGATATATATGCTGCAGTATGCTTCCTGCTTTCTTTTTGCATAAACATAGGCGTTATTATGTTGTTAATATACGCAAAGGCAAAAGACTTATATTGAAAAAGCAAAGATCCCCAGTTCTTCCTTAATACTCTTGGGATGTCACCAGCACCAGGAGTTATGATTGTTTCGTTGGCTGCTGTATGTAACGCGCTAAACAAAGCTCTCTTTACGTCTTCATCTACTATCTTATCTAGAGGAAGGAACCTGTTGCCGCCTTCTTCATATCCGAACAGTTCATACGATTTTGATATCTTTTCTTTCATCGCTTTAGTTATTCTATTTTGTCTTAAGAATAATTCGCTTTCTTTTGTTCCGGCACCCAAACAAGAATCTAGTATATCTCCATAGTGTAGTGTTGCAGCTATCTTCTTCCAGTGGTTATCCCAAGCAGGAAGAAATGACATCTTAAAGAACGTTTTCCCCATCTTTTCAAATGGAGCGCTTTTGCCTTTGTATGTATCATCAAATAGCTTAGAGGACATTAGTGCTGCATCGTTAGCGTTAACAAACCTCTCGAACCCTTGTTGTTTAGCTATCCCAGCTTTTTTAAATGAATCTATTATTCCACCTACTGTGTCTTTCAGTCCGTGTTTAGCTACGAGACCTGATATATCTGCAATAGACGATAGGACTACCATTCCTAGCTGAGTCATTGCGTTAAATATCTTAATTGATTGAGCGACTCTAGCTAATTTTGGGTTGTCCCATGATCCATAGTTACCAGTTAGTATTTCTCCTATGTCGCTAAGTAACTGGACATTGTCTTTGGTTAGTTTGTCGTAATTCTCTGAAGCTTCTCCAACTAGATTAAGATTTGCCTTTTTCTCTATCCTGCCAGCTGAATATTTTTCTAATAGATCTCCCCAGTCTCCGTACCCTTTTTCTATAGCTACTCTGTTTAGTTCAGTGGCTGCACTTAGCTTTCTAACCATAGAATCGCCCACTTGTAATGGATTATTAACTAAAAAATCCTCTAAGAGTTCATCTGTTATGGCTACTGTTCTAGAATTCGTAAATGTTCCAGCAACTTTTCCCTTAAATGGCTTTCTTGCCTCTTTGTCTAGCCTTTTTATGTGAGAAATTGTCTCTTCTGTTAACAGATTTACTTTGTTTGGTTCATAAGTTGGGTTGTTCTTCAGTATAGAGCGCTTGATCATGTCTCTAAACTGATCTTCATTCTTGTAAATAGCCTCTATATCATAATCTCTTGTGAAGTGTCCAATCGAAGTAACATTAGAGTCCGAAAGGTTTCCTTCTTTGGCTCTACGCATAAAATCTTCTATAGGCATCTCATATTCTTTTTTGGTAAGAACAGAATTCTCTGTTAAAATTCCTTCTTCTTTTGTATCTTTAGACGTTAATTTCCTTATGTTTTCAGCAAACTTTCTTTCAGCTACTGTATATTCCTTAGGGTTTTCAACGTCTTTTTGGAGCCTTTTCCATATATTAATAGGATCATCAGTATCTATTTTAAGCTCTTGTGGTTCTGCCCAAAATTTAGTCGTCTCTTGTTCAGCAATTAGCTCCGTAAGTTTGTCTTCTGTAGTCTTAACCGATTTTTGTAGTGACTCTATATTCTTTTTAACGTCTCTAATCTTTTTAGATCTAATGGATTCTAGTTTTTTATCTTTGAGTTTTTCGGTTTTTTCTATTCTTCTCTGTTTTTCTAGTATTTTTCTAAGTGTTTTTCTAAGTGTTTTAGTATAGTCTTCCTGTTTTTTAAAAAATTTAGTAATATCATCTCTTGAAGCCTTAACCTCTTCCTGTTTTTTAAAAAATTTAATAAGTTTGTCGTCTGCAGCATTAATTTCTCGCTGCTTTGTCCAAAATTTAGTAATGTCACTAGTAGTACCATCACCAGCAATCAGATCAGCAAGCTTATCTTCAGCAGACTTAGATTTTTTTAGTAATGAATCTATATGTTTTTTAGCATCTCTTATTTTTTGTGATCTAATTGATTCTAGTTTTTTGGTTTCAATATCTCCTGTTTTTTCTATTCTTCTCTGTTTTTCTAGTATTTTTCTAAGTGTCACAGCTTGCTCTTTCTCAAGCTCATCCTTATAGATAGTTGATATCTTGCCCTCTTCATCATATCTAACAATGAGATCCCTAGGAGGAGGCTCTGCTTCAAACACTTTATATTTTTTAGCATCATCTAAGAGTTTTCTCCAAAACTCAGCAAGCTCATCTCCTGCGGCCTTAACTTCTGGAATGACGTCAGATGACCCTCTATAGATAGTTGATATCTTCCCATCCTCTACCCTAACAACAGTGTCCCTCAAGTATCTAGTAACGCTTAGGTTGAAGTAATCTGGATCAGTTCCTGATTGCTTGGCAAAATCAGTTTGCACAAACTTACTAAAATGATCTCCATACTTTTCTTTTACTCCAATCCAATCATTTAGCTTATAGGATACTATTGATTCTCCTGATAGGATCTGAGTCTGTCCAGCTCTAGTTTCTTTTGTTATTACTGAGTTACCTCTGAGTAACGATGTTACAAGGTCACTCATTGACTCATCTTCGTTTTTAATTCCCTTTAAATATGGACTGTTGAATATAGTCTCTTTGGCAAATCCTGTAGCCTTCTCCGCTGTCTTCTTTCCAACTTCAGAAACTTTATCAACAAAGGCTTCACCTCCCTTTATCTCTATATTCTCGTCACTTCCGCGCTGTAAAGCCTTACCTATTGCTTTAGTCCAACCATTAAAGTCTACGCTTTGGACTAACTTAGATGCTCCTCCAAGGGCTCCTGTTAGGACTCCAGCCCCTATTGTCTCATAAGCTATATCTAGCGGAGTCATTGTCTCTTGAGTAGCATATCTAAGCCCAGCGGAAGTACCAGCCATAAGTGTAGATCCTAACACTGCTTTACTAACTGAAGCCGCCTTTAATGCCCCCGTCATTGGTATATAGTAAAGAGGATCAGAGGCGCCAGCTATGAGAGTAGGAATTAGCCCTTGCCAGAATCCGGCCTTCTCTAGCTTTCTTTTGTCTAGAATCTCTCTTCTGACTCTTCTAAAGTCTCTTTCTGTCTGGCAGTTTACAAACGCCCCTGCATCTTCTTTTGCCAGCACGCCTTCTTCTATTTCTTTGTTAATCCTCCCAGGAATGTCCATTTTTTTCCCTGTGAAGAAATCAGCAGTTTTATCCCAAGTGTATCTACCAACGCTACCTGCAGTGTTGTATTGCCTAAGAGACGCAATAGTAGTTTTAACAAATCCAGGATCAGGGGTTTCTTCCATAATCTGCTCTTTGGATTTACCTTCTTGCTTTGGATCCGGTTGAGATTTCTGTTGCTGAATCTCTCCTTCTCTAGCTTCCTCTTCCTCTATATCGTAGAAAGTTTCAATACTGCCATCATCTTCCTCTTCCATGAAAGATTCTTCTTCTGGCTCTTCTTGGTAGATTGTCTCTTCTATTGGCTCTTCATCATCTTCCAATATTAATCTTAGTTTCTCGTCATAGTCTTCTTGCTCTATATCATCAATATCTTCAACGCTGAGGTTGTTTGTATTTGGTTCCATCTATCACCCCCCTTTCTTCAATTTACCAAATGATACGTAAGCCCTTTTCTGCTTTGATGTCTTGTCTTTGGGATCTCCAGGATCCATTATATAGGCTTTGCTTGTAGGGTCATCTGGATCTATCTGGACATAGAATGCATACATGTCAGACCTTCTCGGCATTGATTCTATCTTTAGATTTCTTTGTTCCCATACGTCATTTAGCAGAACTTCCACTGGTCTAGTTTTTCCTAAAGTAATAGGCTTCTCCAAAAACTTGCTTCTTTTTTCTTTGTCTATAAAGTCTTTCTTCTTTCTAATTTGGAATTGTCCTTTGTAAGTTCCTGTCTTTACAGCTGAATCTATACGTTCTAAGATTTCTTGTGCTTTCACGCCAACAATGTTCTTTATAACAAAGTCATCTAATCCAACACTCCCTTTGGTAGGGGCGTTATACATGTACTCAGAAGCCCCATTCACTTCAGTCTCTCTAAACTTACTGATAACCATGCTAGATGCCGTATTAATTGCTTTAGTCTCAGACCCAGTCTTACTATAAATTCTTTCCATAACTTCTTTGGTCTCAGATAGCACTTGGTCTTTTATAGGATCAGGAATACCTGAAAACTTCCTCCCAAGCCAACTATAACCTAACTCTTTCTTAATTAGATTCTCTGGATCAACTGTATCTACCTTTTCTTCTTTCCAGTCTTTTTTCCTGTCTTTTTCAAGCTGCCTGTTGATTGGATTATACCAATCGTCTCTAAAAGTCTTAATGATATCAAGATTCTTTGTAGCCTTGTATTCGTCAACTACATACCTAGCGAACGTAATACTATCATTGTCTACGTTCTTTATAGATGGTAAGGATTCGTTTTCTGTGATAGCTATACAAGCATCAAGTACCTTATGTGGAGAATTGCTTCTGGTTATTGTAGTCACTACCTCATTGGTTAGTGATGGTATATTTACGTTATAGAACAACGAATTCTCTTTGACGTAGTTTACCTTCTCCGTAATAGACAGTGGAGCTTTACCAGCACCTCTCCTAATTTGATTCTGTCCCTCTACATATTCTTCAAAGTGACTAACTCTCTTTTTCCCACTTACCTTACTCATAGGTATAGGAGTTTTGTTCTTTATTGCCTCACTTATTTGAGCATCAACAATAGCTCCCCTTACAACACCTTTCTCCGCCTTAACTAAATCCACCCTCAAGGAATTAGCTTGAACCTTAGAAACCCATCCATTTTCCTCCAATCCATTTATGTCATCCTCAGTTGTTGTTCCTTTTGCTATCCCTAACTTTAAATCAGAGATCATTCCCTGGCTTTGTACATGCTTTGCTTTCTGTATGCCAACCTCTTGCCTCAAAGCTTCAATCTCTCTATGCCTTACTTCAGATTTTGCCATATTAACTAGCTTATAGTGATCTTCCGGAGAGATTTTATTTTTGATCAACGGAGAATTAATTAGCTCTTTAGCCGAGTATGGATCCCTCTTAACTAGCCCCATACCATAAGAGAAAGCAAATCTTCCATTACTTTTGGCCTGAAACGCCTCCAATTCTGTAGCCGGAACCAATCCATGTAAAGCATTCTGAGCCGTCTGATACTGACTATAGATACTTTCAACATTGTCTGGGTTATTCATTAAATCTATCAGCAGAGCCCCTGTGTTTTCGTTGTATTTGTTGATAGCATGAGCAGACATCATCTCGTTTTGATCTCTAAACGCCTGATTTGCCCAATTTTCTTTACTCTTGGCAAATACTAACTTCATATTGCTTGCCACATCAGAACTACTAGCCTTTTGGATATACTGATCAGCCAACTTATCATGAGTTTCTGTAATATGCTCCAGATAACCTTCACCAGATGGACTATTAGCCTTAAAATTCTTTGATGATTCCATCATGTTCTTGTTGTAGTCTACATAAGAATTAGACAATTCAATACTTTGGTATACTGTTATCTTTTGGGCAACATCTTTTTCTGAAGTTTTGGCTAGAGCGTCCCAAAATGAGATAGCACCTCCACCACCAGGAGTATATAGAACTTGATTGACACCTTTGTAACTAGGAACATAAGCCCCTAACTGAGGTATTCCACCTCCGCCCTCTGTTCCTCTAGAACCTTTTGCAGAAACGTCGTCTGATCTATCGAAATTCTTCATCTAAAAAAGCCCCTTAAACAAACCAAATACATCTAACCCACCACCAGACGAAGCCATAGAACTTAACATCTTTACCCCCTGGAGCACATCTTTAAATATATTAACGTTTTCTCCTCTAGCTCCCCATCTTGCGCTTTCGGCGTTAGCTTTAGCCGTTGAGGTTGCGGCTATTGCTGCATATCTAGTATTCATCATATTAACATTAGTATTGAATTTTGATTCTTGGTACTTCTTCATTCCCATTGAGAGAGTTTCTCCCATAACAAACATAGGAGAACCAGACATTTCAATTCCCATTTGAGCAAATTTAACTCTCTGTTCTCCATATATTCTTTTTGTTTCATTAAAGATGGCTGTCGATTCTTCTTCTCCAGCATGTTCCGCTACAGCTGCATTGAATGCCCCAATATGCATGTTAAGAGCCGCCTGCTCTTTAAAAGCTGACTCTTGTGACTTATATTGCTTTCTAGCTTTGTTCCTACTAAAAAGGGATAACCCCCATTCTCCCATCGACAAGATATCAGCTGTTTCCATTTATCTATTCCCCATACGTCTAATTCTGACACCGCTTGGTAATATCATTCTAGCACCAGCATTGTCACTCCTTCTAGCTTGTGGTTCTTCTCCACCGCCTTGCATCATTCCACCACCTTGCATCATAGATCTTCCGGCGTCGTAAGCTTGTCCAGCCATTTGCCTTCCGGTATTGTACATACCAGCTCCAGTGTTATACATACCAGCCCCAGTGTTGTACATCCCTCTTACGTTTTGCGTAAATTGATCTATTCCCCCAGCTATGTTTCTAACCCCTCCAGCATAGTCTCCTCTACTGAAAGCATCTCTAGTTTGACTAAAAGAGTTTCTAACCCCACCTACAGTTTGAGCACCTTGGTTATACATAGACTGAGCTTGCCCCATCATGCTTTGTGCTCCACCATACATACTTTGAGCCCCTTGCGTAAAGCTCTGTTGAGGTTGTTGTTGCTGTTGTTGCTGTTGTTGTTGAGGTTGAGACCTTTTACTGAAAATACTCTTAACCCCACCGATGATAGACTTACCTAGATTAAAAGCTCCAGATACGGCGCCTACTACCGATGGGATCGCTCCAATTACTCCTGACATATTCTGTTCCTTTCTATCTTGCTCTAAATTTTAAAGATGATTTGGGATCTAGCCCGTTCCTCTGTAGTGTTGGTGACTTCCCTTCTGTCCAAGCCTGTCCTTTGTATTTCTGAAAAATACTTTGAATCCCAGTAAAGGCCTTTGATCCAGCCCCCACCGCCGTCGCTACTGATGCCACTGTTCCTATTCCTGCCGCTACTCCAGCCATTCTTATTCTCCTTATTAAAAGTTTACTGCTAGAGGATTATATCCACCGCCATTACTACGTATTGGCTTAATTATACCATAGCCCTCATTCTTTTTAAGCGATTGTATTGCCACACAAGCGTATCTAAACGCGTCTGCAGCGTCTTCATGCTCATCTTTAAACGGTTTTTGTCTGTCTACCCCAAAATTAGAATCATATTTGTATCTATAAGCCTTCAAGTGAACCAACCCTTCTTCACAGTTCTGTTTGCTAAATCTAGCCGCTTTGAGAGTCATTCTTGCTGTTTCTATACCAGAAGCTACCGAAGCTCTTGGAAGTGTCTCTAAGCCCTTTAATCCTTGAGCGGCGAGCTGTTGTCTAATTGTCTGCTCTGCTCTGATGTTTTGATGTTCTGCGTCATGAGGTACAAAGTGCTTCTTGTAGATGTAAGGCTTACAGAGAACTTCATTGGCATAGTATGACAAACCTCTTTGGTTATCCTCTAGGAAGTCTATGAATGTAATTTGATCGTTCTTTATCTGGAAAAACCAAATGGATGTGAAGTGAGCATGACCAAAGTCCCAGGCTGTGTAGACTGGGATGGTAGGGTCATAACCATAAGAATCTGAAATGTTCTTCATAGTGAACTTGTCCATAAATTCACCGAATACACTTCCAACAAGGACGTTAGCGTTAAAGTCACACTCCATCTCTTGAGCATACTCAGCGTTACTCATAGTTTGTCTAATCATATTAAGAGTTTCTCTATCTATTAACCCGCTCTCTGAAGCTTTAAGGGAAAAAGAAGACCAATCCTTCCAGGCTGGATCTGGGTCATCCCCTCTGAGGAATAGTTCGTAGAATAGGTTGGGACCTTTTGGAGTTCCAATAGCTAAAAACCTTCCAATCCTAGCTTGCATTGCTGCGCCTAGCATAGGCATTATAATCTGATTAAGCATGGCTTTTGACATGTCTGCGACCTCATCACAAACAATATAGTCAGGATGGAACCCTCGCTTAGCTTCTGGGTTATCGTAAGAAAACAAGAAGAACTCTCTTACATCATGCCTAGACAACCTAATCTTATAAACCAAATCTGTTCCGTTATAACTAAGAAGCTTCCCTAAACCCGCCTTCCATCTAATCATTGCTGGGTCTACGGTTCCTTTAGCCTGCTTAAGGGACTTTGTTAGGAACATCCCAGATCCGCCTTGTCTTCCCTCTAATAGATGAAGCATTAGCCAATCTATAGCAGCCCAAGTCTTTCCTGCGTTTCGGTGAGCTACGAGAGATTTATAGGGGGATGAGTTATTATATAGAAAATCAAATTGCTTTCTTCTCTCAATTTCTAGAACTAATTTCTTTTTTTCTGGAAGAAGTATCAAATTTATATCTAAATGAGAAATACCTACAATGATAAAAGTATGACACTTAATTAGTTTAAAATACAGAGATTTGTAGTTTTATTGTTAAACTTTGATGTTTAAAGTAAAATATTTAATGATATAATAGACCATAATATATTTGGAAAGATTGTTAGTATGAGTAAAAATAATTTAGAACTTGAGTGCATAGAGAATGATAAGTTAGCTGAATCTATTAAGGGAAGAGACCTAACAAATGAGATGATTTGGGATTTCTTTAGAGAGTTAAGAGATCATTTAAATTCTTCTGATGGATTTAACACAGCTGACAACTATGATGGTAAGTATGCTGAGGTGATGCCGTTATTCATAGAGAGTTACCCTGAAGTTGCTAAACCCGCGCGGTTAGAAGTTTATAAGAAAAGAAAAGTGAAATCTATAATGGATAAGCTTGGCAAAGAGGCGATGAAAACTCACATAAGCGAATTGAGGCCGGAGATTATAAAAATGCTGTTGAATTATATTGATCCTGAAAAGAATGAAGATGATGGATTTGAACAGACAGTAAGAATAGTTGTAAAGACGGTCTAAAATGAAGCATGTATCATTAACAGATGTAGCAAAAATTTTAAATGTTAGTAGGGGTACAGTCTATAAGCTAATAGCAACTGACTTAAGATTTCCTGCCCCCGCGCAAATAGGAAAAGTGCTTAGGTTTAATTATCAGGAGCTTATCGACTATATACAAAGGACAAGAGAAGATTACGAAAAAAAGCATGGTAGGCTTTTGTGAATCTGATATACTAAACCTGTCTTGGAGCCCAACTCTAAGACCTTTTATCATGAGAATAAAATACACTAGACTTCATACATAAAACCTCCGCCCCTTACCCCTAAAAAGATAAGGGGCTTTTTATATCTTATGATTATGGGCTTTTTCAACTATGGTAAGAAAAGACACATAAACTTTCTTATATTTTGCCTATAAAAAGTTGTTGACAAGGATAAAAGTATATGTTAAATTGATGTTATCAAGAGCAATGGAGCTGTTGATAAAAGAAAAATGGGCAAACAAATATGATATTCTTTTTAAACAAAAATCACATAAAAGTAAAATATGACCTCGGTTTTGTTATGCCCATAATCTTTTCTGGGGTCACCAGACTAATTGGTGACTAAATTGTTAAAGGAGAATTTATTATGAACAAGCAAGAGATTTTAAAAACAATCCATGAGACAGAAGAAAAAAGAGATGCGTTAAATAAAGAGCTAGAGGAGGTTCGTTATGACCGCAGTACGTCTTTAGCCTGCAAAGATCATCACTTTAGAAAGATTATGGACATTCGTGAAGCTGGTGGAGACTATAGCGAGAATAGGAGGCTTTATTTAGATATGGTTTCTAACCTGTTTGATGCTGACCTTAAGCTGTACGTCCTACATGAAGAAATCGAAGATTTAACAGTAGAGATAAATAGTTTATATGGAGAGATTAGGGAGTTTGCATCATGAGCTATGAAAACCTTATAGAGATCAGGGAAAAGATGTTCGATCGTGAACTTGAGACCCAATTAACAGAGATTGCAGAGGAGTTTGGGAGTTTATTAGAGAATTTAAGAATCCTTCATGATTCTGCAAAGGAAGTTTTTAAGAGAAAGGTTAACGCTCTAGAGAAGGTTGGGGATCCTTCTGACTTTAACATTGAGATATCTAATATTATAAATAATATTAGGAAATCTGTTAGTGAGCTTGGGCGCAATACGTATGCTTCATTGTTAGGGCTTAATTTAAGAGCGCAAAACAATAGCATCAAAACGCTTATTGATAGTGTGGAGGGTTAATCCATGTTAACAAAGAGAGATTATATCCGGGAGTTTATTGGCGCAATTATGATGTGTGTATTATGCTACCTCGTGTTCTTAGCCTTGTATTGCATATTTTGACAGGAGAATAAAAATGGTTGAGGTTATTGTAAAAAATATAGACCCTGCTCCGGATTTGTACCCGCATTTGGATTTACCTGAAACAAGGTATGCCATAGAAAATTTAAAATACCTTCTAGAAAAATGTGAGGAAGACGGGTTTATCATAGACTGCAGTATTGTTGCTGATGGAGAGAACATCTTCTTAATGATGGGGAAAACTAATGTACACATCTTTAATAACACGTGCAATTGTCCTGAGAGGATATCCGAGTTTGTGGAAGATTTCAGGTTGTTTGGATATATAAGGTTATCTAGGTATATAAGGTTATCTAGGTATTTAAAAGAGAACTATTATGTGTAATGTCGCTTACGAATGCCTTCCTAAAAAACCGTTATCTGATTGCCTAACTATAAAAAAAGTGACACGCGACGCAAATTTAGTAGTCGAAGCAGTCAGTGAAGTCAATTTAGTAATCGCAGCAAAAGGAAAATTAAATGGATAACCAATTTGATATAGAAAAAATAATCCCAGAACTCAACGAGGAAGAAACTCCAGTTCGTAAGGATCTAATACAAGCCGAAGATTCATTCAAGAAAGTTATGGAGGCCTCAGAAAGCATATACGCAAAACTACAAAGAGCCAGGGTTCTAGTTCAGAAAAACGGCCTAAAGAAGTCAGGATATAATTCTTTCTCTAAATACCATTACCACGAATTGGCGGACTTCATTCCATATGCAAATGACGCTTTCGATAAGATAGGATTATGTAGCATTTTTAAATTAAATTCAGAACAGAGGATAGCCGAATTATTGATAGTTAATTCTTTTAACCCAGAAGAAACCATCTTATTTACACTTCCGATCCCCGGTAAGCCAGCTCAGCCAGACACCCCCCAAGATCCTAAGGCAGGAAATCTAACTCAGCAAATACAGGCTATAGGAGCCATGAGCACCTATCTCAAAAGGTACCTCTATTTAAATGCTCTTGAAATAGTAGAAAGCGACGGAATAGACGCAACACCATAATAGAAATAATCAAGATGTGGTTTACTTTTTTGGCCACATCTTGAAGATATTAACAATTTCAGAAAATTCAGATGACAATAATTGCCAGAGGTTTAGGAAAATTGCGAAATCATCTAAAACCTTCTCTGGCAAAGTCCAATTTATTGGATTATAATACTATCAAATTACAAAGTCCGAAAGGACATAACCCTTTAGAAAGGACATATTTATGATAACACGAAATAACAAAAAGACAAGCCAAAATTTCAATGCAAGCTATTACAATTCGATAATTTCTTTCAGAAGGAACAAATTCAAATTAGATGGAATTAAGCTAAGCAATACCGAAAGAAACTTTCTTAGGTGGTTATCTGGATTTATTCTAAGAAGAATTGAAAATGAAAAAATAGGGAAGATTTATGACAACTCTGTCTGGGTTTATGAAAAATGCTCAGATATCGCCAAGGAGTTAGATATATGCAGGGAAACTGTAACCAGCCTAACCAATAAATTATCCTCCAAAGGTATCATCAAAAAAGCCAAATTAAGCTCCAAGTATACCGATCACACAATGTGGTATACATTTAATATAGATTTCTTAGAAGATTATTACAACAATCACCCCGTTGACGCATATACAGAAAATGATTCAACAAAAACAGAAGGTGAAAAAATTTTTACCCTTGTGAAACATTCTAATGAACAGTTAGAACCTCCTTACGGTTTTAATAAATCTATTAAATCTAAATCAGAAAATTATAAAAAAGAAAATCAGGAAGAAACAGTTAAACCAAAAAACACAACCGCACAGGATATGATTAAGCTTTGGAATGAAATAATTGGAAGAAAAGATAATTTAAACCTAACAATAGCAAAGTATCTCGTTGCAGCATTTAAAATGAAATTTAATAATTCACTTGATAGATTCGCAAGGTATATTAGAAAGATCAAAAGTAGCGCTGTTTTGATGGGAGAAAAGTTTATTTTAAGATTAGGTTGGGTTCTGAAGTTTCAAACCATAGATGATATAGCGATAGGGGCTTACGCAACGTATGCTGGAGACGCAATAGACGCTTTCTGGAATGGAACTATTCAAAACGCATCAAGTTTGCTTACAGGGCGTGAAATTATGGAATTAAGTGAGATGATCGAAAAGGAGAGAGCTGAAATTAAACCAGCTCGAATGGAAGAAGAAGAGGTAGCCGCAAAAAGTGAAAAAGAGCGGGGGGAAGATATAGACCTTGGGGAGCTGTACAACGAATGGAAAAGTAGAAAAAGATTTATTAGGAGAAGGTAAAATGCTTAACTTGTCGTCAAGTGACAGTGAGTTAAAATTAAATCAAGAGACTATACTAACAATAGTGAGTGAGGTACTTAAGAGCATAGCTGAAGGGACTGGCAAGGTGGCAGAGTCAAGATTCGTAAATGAGGAAATGAAGATAGCCAGAAGGCAGGCTGCGATAGATCATGTCAAGAATATTGAAGAAAAGAAGCTTGAGGATGATGTTTGTATTCAGATAAGAAAAAAAGCTTTAAAAACTAACGGGGGAGGCAGGTATTTTAATTATTTAATGAAGGTTTCTTTGGAATATAAAGGAAAGCTAGGAAGTAGGAAGGTAATAAAGATTACTTCATCAAATGCATTTGCTAGGGCTTATGCAGCAAGAGATATTGTCGAGATTTTCGATAATGTGTACACAGAATATTAGAAAGGAAAATTAATATGACAAATATTACACCAAGCCCACTAGACCGAACTGATAAAAGACCATTCTTTTGGGATGAAAATAAAAAAAGAGAGGTTTTTTGGCCTTTCGGATTAGTAGGGCTGGATATTATGTCTGAGCGGTATGTTATACCTGATAAGCAGATTAAAGAAATGGCCCAATCTCGTCACGAATTTTTTGAGGCCGCTATTAAAGACCTTAGATACGACGGATCTAAACAAGAAATATGTATAAACCTAAGTATAAGTCAGATTGACGCGCTAAATAAAGTAAAAACCGAGACTCTCTTCCCAGTAAGCAGGGGCTATTTAGACAACGATCTTAAGAATGATTTTTTTAGTAAAATCCTTTTAATGTTTAACCGAAATGTTGACATTTTTCAAAATATTTATTTTGCGTTCCCTGAATGTTTTGTTACTTCGCTTTTAGAAGACAAAAGTCTAAGATTCTCCAAATTCAAGATATTCGATGAAAAATTTATTATGATTCAAACTCCAGAAAAAGAGCTAATAGACAAATTATCGGCAAAATATAGATCCGGTTTAGAACGCTTTAAAGCGTTTAAAGCGTCTAAGCAGAATAAAGAAAAAAAGAGCCCCCTTGTTGAATATGTAGAAAAATGGGAAGCATTAGAATCTTCTGGAAGAGCGGATCTTCTTATTGAAATATCCAGAAACCTTGAAGGCAAAATTCCGGCCAGCAAAGAATGGTATGAAGTTCTAGACAAGTGGTCGGAAAAGCACAGCCTTGGACAAAAAGAGTTAGGTGACATGGTTAAATCTTTAATGGAGTTATTAGTATGATTAAAACGTTAGAACTCAATAAGCATCTTGATGATTTATATAATGAATTAGTTAAAGAATCAGGAAGGTTACACGAAGCTACAGGAGAAGAAGCTATGCCTATCGTTAAAAATATTGAAGATTTAAATGCAAAAATAGATAAAGTTTTAGAAGAATCAAAAGAAGAGCGTAAGAAAATGGGTGAAGAATTTGACCTTATAGACCAATGCGAAAAAGCTGATATAACGAAACTCAGTCCAATTTCGCACATAGAATTAAGATTAAGAAAGGCTGAATTACAGCTAGCGGAAATTCGAACTGTATTAACCCCTGTTCTTTTGGCGGCAGAGTCTGGCAAGCAACATGTCGAGGATATTAAGGAATCCCTTATAAAGGACATAAGAGATGTTGAATATATGGTGAGATCAGCTCTTGGAGAGATCGAGTCGTCCGTTAAGGAAAAACTTGAGAAAAAAATTGATGTCGAAAAATTAAAAAAGGACATTGTTAGTCGTGTGTCTGAAAAATTATTAGATCGTATTAGTGGGACGGAGGAGGATTATGACTAACAACCAATGGGCTAAGAGGCTTCATAAATTTAGGAATGAGTACGTTTGTAGCGAGTTACATCCTAGTGAAGTTCATGAAATATGTAGTTCTGAATTTAAAGCTAAAGTTAAAACTAAGGTTTGGGGAATGTCCGAAAATGAGCAATTTTTAAACTTTTGGTTTTATTTTACCCCTTGGCATTTTAAATATATTTTCCCGTTTGCAAGAATAGATGTAACGAACACCTTCACTGCTCTAGTGCCTCTTAAGGCGAGAAATTTATATAAAAGTAAAATTAATCCTATGAGTAAATTCCATATTGATAATTTAAAGTACTTTTGTAAAGCTGGCAAAGGCCAGCTTTCTTCAGAATACGCCGTATTAATTAACATGTTTTCTAGGGCGGATTACTTTATTGAAGATGATGAATTAGATAGTATCGCTAAGGTTCTTTGGGACACTTTAACTATACTGCACGTGTTACGTAATTATAGAAAAACCGACGAAGAAGTTCGTAAAGAATGTGACTTGTGTATTAAGTACTTATATGATTTCGATGATTTTAAAGGTTTTTTGGGCGTCGTAGAAACTTCCTCGGCATTATTACCGTATAAAGAAGACATCCTAAGATGTATTACCAGTAAAGACAATTTAGAATCTTTTATCGAAAGATATGAGCAGTTACGTAATCTTAAAAAAGAGATTGAAAACACATCCGAAGCACTTCTTATAGAGCTCTATAGAGATTTAGTCACAGAAAGAAAGGCTTTTACGGCAAAAGAATTCTCAAGAGATCTTCGCAGTAAATTTAGGAAGCCGTTTTATAGAGACACTATGCGGGAATGGAGAAAGGAGAGCGGGTATAGCGACTGCTTTCTCTACGGCGCAAGTCATCATGAGTTCTTAGATGCCGTAAAAGAAAGGTTCAAACAGAAATACAAAGATTCCGCAGATAAAGAATTTCGCAAGTTCAGATTCACAGATCGTTATGAGAACAAAGATATCGCGAAAGCATTAAAAAATATGCCAAGAATTTAGAAAGGAATAATCATGCCAAGAATAGCGATAACTCTGGCATTGCATCGGCAGACCATTTTTCCCAAGTCGGAAAAAAGGTCACCAAATTGGAAGTGACGTCAAATGGAAGTAGGTTGAAATACTAGAAACCACAATGTTATAATATTAATGTCAGGAAGAACACTCCGACCATATATTAAGGAGATAGTATGACTCCAATTAAAAAATTAAGGAGCCTGTATACAAATATGCTAAACAATTCTACTATCAAATTGAACAGACATAAGAACAAAATTTTATTTCTTCCTTCTTCTAGCCAATCACTAGCAAAAGGAATAATTAGAACCTTGTTAAAATTTATTCTCTTTAGGAGATAATAAATTGCCAAAAAACTATTTAAAAGCTCCCAAAAATCCAAAAATAAGTGTGGACGATCCTGTTTTTTGTAAAGCATTTGACGAATTAATATTAAAAGAGGGCGGATATGTTAATAACAAATACGACACAGGCGGAGAGACAAAATACGGAATATCTAAAAAATCATATCCAGATAAAAACATTAAAAGTTTAACAAAAGATGACGCAAAATTAATATATTATTTCGATTATTGGCTTCCTAATAAATGTCACCTTCTCCCACCTCTAGTTGGTTCAAAGTATTTTGATATGTGCGTAAATATGGGTAAAAAACAAGCAACAATATTACTTCAAAGAGCCATCATGGCGGTAGGCAACCAAATAGATGTTGATGGAAGGTTAGGCCCTCAAACATTAGGCTTCCTAGAAAACTCAAAAGGTATAGGAGAAATACCAACACTTGCGGCTCTTAGATCAGAGATGGCTGGTTTTTATAGACTGCTCGCTTGTAGAGACCCCAAAAAAGGAATCTTTCTAAATGGCTGGTTAACTAGAGCATATGCATAAGGGTACAATTCTTACATTGATAGAGATGGTATTGTTATATTCTTTAATTGGATATATGATTATATATAAAGTAGGGATTGATACCTTAAAACAGGTTTTATCTCAGTTATTTGGAATAGATATATGAATATAAATATAAGCCCAAAGATTAAAGGAATCATCGCTATAGTAGCGGCTATAATAATGTACTTTACCCCTGACAATATAGACAGAATAATAGAGTTGCTTTTAGGCGCTTTCGGTATCAGTATGCTTGTTTTAGACGAAAAGAAATAATTAGTTTTATATATAATTAGGGCGCCTTATTTAGCGCCCCAACCTGTTATTTAGTGAAAGTCTTGCATTAATTTATTCCCCATAGGCCCCGATGACCATCTAGCTCTCTCTTCATCTGTAAAAGCAGTTCTCATTAGCGATCTCCATTCTTCAGGAGAAGTATGTTTCTTAAATTTGGATAGCGTATCTGTATCAGATTTTTCGAGATCGCATCCATCTGCAATCTTTAAATATTCACTACCTGCAAATACATAGGTAGCCCCCTTTGTCCCAAATATATAGGTTGTTCCTTCTGCCCCAAATACTCTAAAATCTTTGTCAAAGTCGTGCCTTGTCTCTATATAGTCTGACGCAAATGCCGATGTAGTGAGTATCGCAGCTAATGCGACTATAGAATTCTTTAAAAACTTCATGAGCTCTCTCCAAAAATTAAACGTTCAATCTCGATTTTACCACTAAATTTTTAGTATGCAATCCTGTTATTTGCATTGCCTTCGAGACTGCATCTGATAAACGCCCATATACCTAATATGCCTCTGAACCCAGCTGTACATATACATATGATCCCCATCAAATCCAGCAAACTCCATTTTAGATTCTTGATCGAAACCTAAATACTCCAAAAACCTCTTATTTGTTTCATTTTCAGCAACAAGAGAATGAACCCTGTAACATCCTGTCTTAACCATATCTAGTATGGTATTAATTATATAAAGAACCTTATGGTTAAAATCATCTTTAAGGCTCTCTCCTGCTATCATGCAAAGCTCTCTTGCTCCATATACATTAGTTTTCCAATATACTATTAGCAAAGGATTTTTGTCTTTAAAAACGGTATAAGCCTCTAATTCTTCCTTTTCTAAGCTTTCAAACATATTGGGAGCTATATCAAGAAGCCTACTAATCTCATCTTTATCTCTAATATTAATTAGGTATGCGTCTTTATGTTTAAATTTTGCAAAATAATATCTATGCATCAGAAACTATCACATCTTGAGTTATGCTTAATACGTTAAATGATACAGGTTTATCGTGCTCTAGGCAAATACATCTATTATAAACATCCCTGGCATTTTCTATAGATACCTTTGTTAACCCAGTGTATAAAGGAACAGGCTTGTCCATACTGCTACCAATGTTTTGGTATGGAATCATTCTCATGTTTTCAAATTCAGATCCATATTTACCACCAAGAGAATAGTACAATTTAATTACCGCATCTTTTTGTGAACCAGTAACCCCAACAGAACTCCCAAACAAACTTCCTCCAGAAAACGGAACAGTCTTAAGTCTTGATGTGTAAGGTATTCCTATAGTCATATAAAATACTTTATTAGGGGTTTCTATAGGAAGGCTACCATCTGGCAAAACTATCTGAGTTTTACCATCAGAGTTTCCATTCATGCATATAGCTACCTTTTCACCAACTAAATGATCCAGATTTTCCGCAGAATCAGAAGGTAACGAAAAATATATGTAACCATTACCATCTTTAGGATCATATAGAGGCCAACTAGAACTATCTATCGCCTTACCACTATTTCCTGAATTCACATTACTAAATAAAGAAAGAACCTTTGGTAGCTCTCCAGGAACACTTAACACATCATACGTATTGTTGTTAATTTGATCTTGCCCAAGTATGTGAGCTATTTTAATAGCTCGTTCAGAGCCAGGAATAATAGGATATACAATATATCTTCCTGGATCTATTTCTATCTTAGTGCTAGATCCAAAATATACAGTCTGTTCTTCTGGATCCACGTCAAGATAATCACCGTCTACGACACCTAGATATTTATAAACAATCGCATCATCTTTATCAGGATTCTTATAAGAAACAGTAGGATAACTTCCATCAAGATGCCTTAAGAAAAACCCTTCAGCATCTCTACCAGAAGACAGCCAAATAACTTCACTTATGTTAAGATGCCTATCTCCAACCTTAACAATAACATCTCCAGATATAAGAACCTTAGTTCCATCAAGAAGTTCTGTTGCATCACAACGTATTTTAACAGGCGTAGGAAGCGGGTCTTCAGTAGCAACTATCTTTGCAGCATCTGTAATTTCTATATACATATCTACCGAAAAATCAGACTTATTAGCAAAATCTTCCCAAAGAGGATTATCACCTTGAAATAAATCAAACCCATCATTAGTAATATTAGTAGCTCTAAATTCTGCGCCAGGTACAGTAGTGTCATTCAAAGGATACTTATGAATATAAAAATTACCAAGACCACTAGATGCAAGAATCAATTTATTGTTAATATATACAGGATAAGTATCGCTCTCTCTAGAGTAGAGTTTTTCACCTATCCTTTCTGTGGAACATATTTTTTTCCAATTTATTCCATCTAAACTTATATATCCACCCTCTCCAGATTTAATAGTAGCTATGTAAATACCATCTTTGAAAATCACTCTATTAAATTCAGTTCCTGGATAAGGATCAAACACATCCGTCCAATCAATACTATTATAGCTTACAGATATCTTGTTTCCAACAGCAACAAATTTATCAACTCCAAATACCACATCATTATATATGTTGTCAGTTTGACCGGCGCTATTCCAGTTGTTCGCATATGATGTACTATAATACATCTGATTACCTACAGTCTTATTCGATACACCAACCCATAAACGTACTCCGTCTAGAGAGCTTCCGGCTATAGATATATCAACAGGACAGTTACTAGG
>SABI01000208.1 GCA_009929055.1 Spirochaetia bacterium
ACACTAGGGAGATATGAAACTAACAAAAGAGTTCTTTGTAGTAGTACTTTCTCCCTCAATTGCTAATTCAGAGGTACTTATCTCCAAATTTAATGAAATATACCCCACTAGTCACTCTATTATCCCTTTCATCTTTCCCCCTTCTATCGTTGTTCATGTTTCAAATATCCCCTTTTCTTTATCAAAAATTGACTTTCCTTCATTAATGGATGAAGTAAGTTTTTCAAATAGTACATATGAGAATAATAGTCTTTTTTTATCAAGTAATGATTCTTTTTTTATTCAGTGGTATGAGTCTATACAAGAGCTATGTGGCTCTTCAATCGATGATGAGGTCTTATTCCCATATCCTGGGTTTCTCTTAGGAAATGAGGGGATGAATCCTTTGAATATCACCCTTACTAATAAGGAGTGGAGAATTGCCTCTTACAAGATGAGATACTCTATTGAAGAAAAGAGAGTTACCTCTTTCTATCGAGAAAAGAGAGAAGACATTCATCTCATCTAAAATTAGTCATTCAAGATAGAAATTTATAGAGAGAGGCAGTACAATACTCTCAATAAGCATATAGAAAATGTGATAAGGAAGGTGAAGGGAAATTGAGAAAGATAAAGATGTGTAGTGTTGTCGTGTTAATTGTTCTCCTTGGCAGTATGTTGGTAGTGAGTTGTACAAAAGAGGAGAGTAAACGAGTCCTTTACCTCTATAATTGGACTTATTATACCCCCCAGTCGATTATTAAGCAGTTTGAAAAAGAATTTGACGCGCGAGTGGTTATTGACAACTACGCTTCTAATGAAGCAATGTTTGCTAAATTAAAAGCCTCTCATGGGGGATATGATATTGTCGTCCCTTCAGCTGATTACACTTCTATTATGATTAAACTTGATATGCTCGAGAAGTTAGACCATGAAAAGCTTCCAAACCTTGCTCACATTAATAAGAAAGCTTATTCCCTCTCAAACAGTTATGATCCAGAATTTGCCTACTCTGTCCCCTATTTTATTGGAGCGGCAGGGGTGGCAGTAAATACTGAATATGTTAATGAATATGAAAAAGATTGGTCAATCTTTGCTAATTCAGAATATAAAGGAAGGATGCAACTCCTTGATGATATGAATGAAGTAATGGGAATTGCCCTCACAACTTTAGGCTACTCAGTGAACTCTATTGATATGGATGAGTTAGAAGAGGCGGGACGTTTAATTAATGATCAGTGGAAACCTAATATTGTAAAATTTGATGCCGAGGGGGTCGGAAAAGCCTTCTCTCAAGGGGAGTTTTGGATATCTCACGCTTACCCTGAAGTAATTTTTGAAGAAGTTCCTAAAAAAAAGTGGAAAAATATTGATTTCTTTCTTCCACAAAATGGTGGCCCGTTATATATTGACTCAATGGTAATTCTTAAGGGATCAAAAAATAGTGATCTTGCCCATGAATTTATCAACTTTTTTCATCGTCCTGAAATCCATGCCCTTTTCTTAGATGAATTTAATTATCCGTCTAGCGTTAATAAAGCTGCAGATAAATATAGAGAATCTGTTCCGTTTTATGATCAAAAAGAGTTAGATAACTACGAATTAAAGGTTGATTTAGGAAAAGATTTAGAGAAATACCAAAAGGTGTGGCAAACAATACGCTACCATTAAACTAACCCCAATTTTCAATAAGGGGCTAAAAGGGATGTACTATGGCCTCTTCAATAAAAACGAAATCACCTATATTTCAAGACTCAATTCGGGTGAAACAATTTTTGTCAGTAATTCTTATCTTTGGATTAGCTCACGGTCTTTATAGAGGTGTTCAAGATAACTACTTAGCCCAGATAGTCCACATTGATGAATTTGAAAGGGGTATTGTAGAGTTCTTCAGGGAACTTCCTGGTCTCCTATTAGTCTTTATTCTAGCCACGATGTATCGCTTTAGTGAAACAAAGGTGTTTAAGATTGGAATAGCTATCACATTGAGTGGGATTGTTGGTCTCTTATTAGTAAGCACAAATGCCGTTGTTGTTGTCCTATTCCTTGTGGTCTATTCTCTAGGGGAACATATTATCATGCCAGTTACTTCAACCATCTCCCTTCACCTTGCCGAGCCGGGCAAAAAAGGGGCTGCCTTAGGAATCACAAGCATGATGCAGCACGGAGGAAGAATTGGAGGCTTTGTTGTAGTAACCCTCCTTTTTTTAATCTTCCCTCGCCTTGGAATTTTAGAAACTGAAGCTAAAGGGTTTAAGATTGTCTTCTTTATCTCGAGTGTCCTTCTCCTTGCTGCAACTCTTGTAGTACTCGCTATAAAAGATGAAGGGATAGAAGTGAGGCGAAGTAGGATCTACTTTCATAAAAAATTTAACAAATATTATGGCTTAGAGATTTTCTATGGGGCAAGAAAGCAAATATTTCTTACTTTTGCTCCCTATGTGTTGATTTTATATTATGGAGCTTCCACGTCTATTATTTCGATGTTACTTGCTCTGTGTGCAATAGCAGGGATGCTCTTTAGCCCACTGGTCGGTCGCCTCATTGACCGAGTTGGCTATAAAGTTATCATGGTTGCCGATACCCTTATCCTGGTAATTGTGTGTCTTCTCTATGGCTTTAGTCACCGCATCTTTAGTCATGAAGTTGCCTTCATTGTAGTGAGTGTCAATTATGTCCTAGACTCCATTCTTACACTCGGCTCCCTTGCCACAAATGTCTATGTACAAGATATAGCAACGGATTCTCAAGAGCTCACTTCAACCCTCTCTACTGGTATTAGTGTGAATCATCTTATTAGCGTAATAATAGCTCTGTTGGGGGGACTTATTTGGCAGAAAGTTGGTATTGAAGTTCTCTTCTCTTTAGCTGCACTACTTGGAATAGCTAACTCCCTCTTTGCTGCTAGTATTAAAGTACCGAAGAAAGAAGTAATTTTGAATGAGATATGACATATTGAGTATAATTTACGTAGCAATCTATAACTCTTTACATGTAAGAAAGATATATCTATAAAAGACTATAATACTATAGCATATATAGATAATATTCTCTAAAAAAATTAACTACTTATAAATTTTCATTGCAAAAGTAACACATCAGTTTCATAATGAACAAAGAATAACTAATCTTAAGGAGCTAATTTTATGAAAAAAACGTTGCTTTTACTATTAGTAGTACTTGTTCTTCCTATGCTTATCTTTGCCACTTCTTACCCCTCTCTCTATACACTCGACTTTCCATACATGTATCAAAGCTTATCTGTTACTGGTGGTTTAGGTGGTGGTGAAGCCTTTAACATCACTATAGACACCTCCCCGGCAGTTACCTTTGCAGCTGATGCTGGGCTAAGGGGGAATTACGAATATGTGAATCATCAAGAGAATTCTCATCTCTTCCTCTCTTCTGCTAACTCAAATCTTAGCTTAGGCTCTACAGGGATAGTTATTAACCCAATAGCAAACGGATATTATAGGAATTATGCCTTTTCTTTAGGTTCTATGCCCGCATACTACCGAATAAGTGGGGGAATTGATATGTTACTAAATATTCCTTTTGGTGGAGGACCTTTTTTTCGAATTGAATTAAGTCCTGTCGTTGGAGCTGGCATCGGAAGGATGTACAACATTCAACCAATCAAAACGATAATAAACACAATGAATCATTTTGGCATTACTCCTAGTGAAGAGATGGTGAAGGAAGTTGCCCAAATAATGTATAGTTTTGTTGAGAGAATGAAGACCTATTCAAATGATGATTCTCTATTGGAAGCCTCTTATTATAGGGATCTTGCTAAAGCATATAGTATAGAAGATAAAGCATTAGAGCTCTCCCGTGTAGCAACCTCTCAAGTCTTTGCCTTTGAGAGTGCAAGATGGGCTGGATTAATGTATGGGTGGAATGCATATGCAAATGTGATGCCATCAATCACCTTCCAAACAGGAACAACGAGTTCATTTACCTTTGATTTTGGCCTTGAACTTGGTGGACAGTGGGCTACTTTATTAGCCGATGATACTATCTACTTGAGCGTGCGTGGTAATATTATACCAGCTATCGAAACTTCTCCAGCTTTCCAGTTTAATTTAGATATGGGGGGTAACGTAAATGCTCGCTACTTCTTTGACAACCCTCGAATGTGGGTTGACTCAAACCTGACCCTGAGAGTAAATCTATTGCCTACTTTTGCGATAAACCTAAACCTAGATGGACAATTTAACTATCTCATTGCCCCTAACTTTACAACATATGCTGGCGTTAATATACTCAGAACCTTTGATGAATTCAGCATAGTAGCTGGAGGAGAGATTAGAGTATTCTAATACAAAGAGACTTTATTACTTATTAGGTTGCCACAGGAGCAACCTAATTTTTATGAGTTCAAATAGAGTTTTCATCTAAGAGGAATGTAATGAGAGGAATATGAATAATTCCATCTTGATTTTCTATAGGCCACTAATCATTAGTGATTACATATTTAGGATAATTATCTTTGATGTCTTTTAAAGCATTAAA
>SABI01000012.1 GCA_009929055.1 Spirochaetia bacterium
AGATAGACCTGACTTTTAGGGGCAATAGAGGAGTTAATAGCCTCTTTTAAGGAGTTATATGGGACTACTTTTATCTCTTTAGAGAACTCTTTAAGTAATTCTTTGTTAAAGCGAGTAGCATCAGTACAAAGTATTACTTCATCCATGGTGATAATGAGGTATGAAAAAAAGACAGGAGTATGAGGAAGATCCTTCCCCCTTAGATTAGTAATCCAGGCGATATCATCAAGGGTGGTAACAATAGTACTCGCTGCTCCCTTCTCTTGTAATGCTTTTCTTATTGTAGCTATCTTCTCTTTCCTTGAGACTCCTGCAATATTATCTTTCAACTCAATAAGAGATGAGTGTGGAATAGCTGGACGAGAAGGCCATAATTGATCAAAATCAAAGAAGTCTTCTAATAAGGTAATGTTTATTCCCCTTGGCTCTGTTAATGCCTCGAGTGCTCTATAAGAAGCAACGCTCATTGAGTTTTTATCGAGGCCAATTACTTTAATTGAGTCTTTTTTTGCTATCCAGGTAAAAGGATCAAGAACTCCTTCCATCCCTAATTTCTCTAAGATGATAGGGGTATTCTCTATTTGAAGAGAAGCTTGGATGAAATAGCGAGAATCGACCCAAAGGTGAGTCTCTTCTTGGGTGAGAATAACTGTCCCAGCAGAACCCGTAAAACCACTAACCCATTCTCGAGTTCTAAAGCGAGGGGCAACGTATTCAGAGAGATGAACATCTGTTCCACTTATATACAGAGCATCTAAGTTTTTTTCTTTCATAAAAGATTGAAGCAAATTAATTCTTTGTTCTATTGTACTCATTTTTTTCTTCTATTTCCTTTTTTCTTAAATTGTTTACTTTTCGCTAATCTCTCTTGTTCTGCTAGGTACATCTTTTTAGTAATAGGAAGCATAATGATTCCACTAGCAATCATGAGAAGAGAGAGGATTTGTCCCATTGAGATATTTATAAGGGATTGGAAAAATTCTATTGAAGAGCTCCCTGAATCCCCTGTGATAATATAGCCAAGATGAGAATCTGGTTGCCTTACATACTCTATAATGAAGCGAAATACACCATAGCCAATAAGGTACCAAGCAATTGAGAATCCATTCCATTTTCTCCTTGGCTGCACGATAAAATACATAATAATGAAAAGAATAATTCCTTCAAATAAGGCTTCATACAATTGGCTAGGATGGCGTGGTAGGCTAATAAGGTCTCCTACTTGGAATTCCATCCCAATTGAAGTAGCAAAATTACGGACCCATTCTAGGTTGGTTGAAAAACGGGGAGAAGCAGGGAAAATCATTCCCCATGGAGCAGTTGTAATTCGACCCCATAACTCACCGTTAATAAAATTCCCTAGTCTCCCTGCTGTATATCCTAAAGGGATTGCGGTAACAAGAACGTCCCCTATATGTAAAAAAGAGAATTTATAGCGCCTTGAAAATAAAAGAGCTCCCACTACTGAACCAACAAGTCCTCCATGGTAACTCATTCCCGGCAATCCTACGAAAGAGCCATCACGGAATGGCCAAAATATTAACCACGGGTGGAGCCAGTAATATGAACTTCCTTCATATAACAGGGCTGAAAAGAGACGAGCGCCAACAATTAATCCTGTAATTGTGTATAAAAAGAGGGTTAAGGTGTCGTCATTTGTAATTGCAATCTTACCCCTATTCCTTTGACGGATAAACAATATATACGTGAGAGCAAATGCCACTAGATACATCATGCTATACCATCGAATAGGAAGGGAGTTAAAAACATAAGGACTGATCCATGCTGGATAGGCTATATAGTTAATCATATGGGCAAAGTGTATTGTCATAATTGATTGAGGTCAACTAGATATTTTTAGTAGCCTCTTACTTGGTTTTGAATTATATTCAAGATATGAAAAAATTAAAAATTTATATAATAGCGATAATTTTAATAGTAAGCACAGCTCAAGTTATTGGCTCTAGTGGTGTTGATGAAAAAACAATTTCAACATTATTTGGCCCTTCTACTACCACTCAAACAACAACTTCAGCTGATGAAATCACTCAGAATATGAGAAAATTAGAGCTCCTCTACCGTTTAGTTAATAGAGACTTTCTTTTTGATATAGATCACAAGAATGTGTATGAAGAGATGGCTAAAGGATTATTTGAGGGGCTAGAGGATGAATATTCAGCCTATATAGTTTCTAAAGAGAGCTCTGATTTTAGTGAGGATACTCTCGGTACGTATGGGGGAATAGGGGCTTATATCTCTAAAAATTACCTTAATTACAGAGATTTCTCCAAACCAGAAACCTACATGATTAATATTACGAGTGTATTTCCAGGTTCTCCTGCTGAGAGTGCCGGACTCCTTTCAGGAGACCTTGTAAGTCACGTTGATGGAGAGCCTGTAGATGATTTAGAAGCGGATCAAGCTTCTAAAGCTCTTAAAGGGGAAGCGGGAACAGTTGTTACTCTCACTATTAGGAGGGGAGATATTACTTTTGATGTAAAAGTAACACGTAAAAATGTTCAAGTTCCTACAGTCTCTTCTTCTGTAATTGATAAAGATATTGGATACTTACAAATTACTCAATTTACAGAATCTACTGCAAATCAAGTAATAGAAAAGCTACGAAACATTAACTTCGATTCTCTCTCTTCACTCATCATTGACTTACGTAATAACCCAGGAGGAATTGTTGATGCCACTCTTCGTATTGCTGATATGATTCTTGATGATGGTAAGATTGTCCAAGTTCATTCAAAAAATGCTAAAAGTGATAAAGTCTATGTTGCTTCTGAAGTAACCCTCATTCCAACCGATATGCCAATTGTCCTATTAGTGAATGGGGGAAGCGCATCAAGTTCTGAGATTCTAGCTGGTGCTCTCAAGGATAATAAGAGGGCAACCCTTATTGGAACTACCACTTTTGGGAAAGGTCTCATTCAAGTTGTCTCTCCTTATGAAGATGGGTTTTATACCCTTACGTGGAGTCAATATAAAACTCCAAATGGTGATGATATTCATAAGGTGGGAATCCCTGTAGATATAGAAATTGAGGGGATGAAAGTAGATGAAGAGAACATGGAGTCGTATTTAGAGTTTATTAATAGTGGAGCAGCCGAAACATTTGCAAAAGAAAATCCTAATGGAAGTGATGAAGATTATATGAACTTTATTGAGCAATATGCCCCCAAAGATTCCCCATTAGATGATTTAGTCTATAAAATTGTGTTAAGAAGAGAATACTTAAAAGAGATTCCTTTCGAACAAAGGCCATTAGCAGATGTTGATTACGATATAGTACTAAAACGAGCTGTGGACTTTATAAAAACAGGAAAATAAATGAGAGTATTTATTCTACCCCCCTCTTTTCAAGGAGAGGGGGAACTCTCCTTGAAGGGGAAAGATTATCACTATCTTGTGAATGTTCTTCGCCTGAAAGAGGGGAGTTTCTTTACTGGCCGCGCAAGAAATGGTTCATTTTATGAGTTAAAGATTACACATATTAGTCAAAATTCTTTAACTGCTACATCCCAAGAGAAGGGGGATGAATACTCAAGTTCAACTGATTCTTTAAGTGCATATAGAGGATTTTTCCCTGAAATACATCTTTATCAAGGTCTTGCAAAAGGGAAGAAGATGGAGAGTATCATTCGTCAATGTACTGAAGTTGGAATTACTTCTATTACTCCCCTTATCTCTACCTACTGTGTTGCAGACATTTCAAACAAAGAAGAGAACAAACTAACGCGCTATGAAAGTATAGTAAAAGAGGCTCTTCAACAAAGCAGCTCTCCTGTGATGACCTCTATCAACCCTTCTATCCATGTTAAAGATCTTATGAACTCCTTAGAATTTCCGCAGAGACTTCTCGTTCTGCACCAAATACCAAAAGGAGAAACTAAGTCGATTTTTTTGTTAGTAAAACAACTTATACAAGAAGAGGAAAAAGCTCCCCTTTATGTTGCTATTGGCCCTGAAGGAGGCTTTAGTGATCAAGAGGTAGAGATGTTAGTTTCTCGTGGTGCTAAGTGTGTATTTCTCAACACAAACATCTTAAGGACTGAAACAGCAGCAATAGTTTCTGTTTCAATAATTCAACAATATATTATTGACCTGTTGAGTCATAATTGAGACATTCCCCCCTTCTTCTCCCCCCTTTATCATAGTAAGACTTTACCACATCGAAAATCAGGCATCAGGAGTTTTTCTATGGCGATGTATCTCTTTACTAAGGATTTGCGTCTCAGAGCTTCAATTAATACACAGCTGCATAAAGGATGTATTAGTACAACAGAAAAATCATCAATAAAGAAGACAAGTGAAAAGATGTTTCAAGACCCTCATCCTGTCCTAATTATAGATGAATCTTTTTCAACAGAGGGAGTACTCCCTTTGCTGGAGTATTTAATATCATCTCACATTCCTGGACCAAAAATTTTGATTCCAAAAATTAAGCAGCCAGTAAGCTCCTTTGTTAGTGAAGGAAATATTGCCATTTTATATCGTCCGTTTACTATAGAGCAACTTCTTTTATGTGCGATAAGTGTGAGTTCAATGGATGCAATAGCCCCACATATTTCCCTTTCAATGAAGGAGCAGTTAGAAACTTTATCTCTTGAAAAAAACTATGAATCAGAATTCGTAGGTTCTTCTATACACATAAAAGAGATAAAAAAAATCATCTCTCACATAGGAAGTCATTTTAGTGCTGTTCATATAAATGGAGAAAGTGGAACTGGAAAAGAAATTGTTGCTTCTTTATTAAAGGAAGCCTCAGGCAATCAAGGTCCTTTTGAGGTTGTGAACTGCTCAAACATCCCCTCCTCTCTTGCAGATGTCTACCTCTTTGGAGCAAAAAAAGGGGCATATACTGATGCAATCTATGAACAAAAAGGGTGTGTAAAAAGGGCAGATGGGGGAATTCTCTTCCTAGATGAAATAGAAGACCTTAGCCTCAATGTTCAAGGAAAGCTCCTTAGGCTCCTTGAAACAAAAGAATTTACTCAATTAGGAAGTGATGAAAAAGAGATAAGTAATTTCAAACTTATTAGTGCAAGTAACGTTGATTTAAAACAACTTGTGGTCGAAAAAAAACTTCGATTTGACCTCTATAATAGAATTAACAAAATTGTAATTGCTCTTCCTCCCTTACGAGCAAGAAAAGAAGATATACCTCAGTTAATAGACTACTATTTAAAAACTCACCATGATATGAGAATAATCGAACCAAACACTTTAGAAATTCTCCTTAAGTATGATTGGCCTGGAAACGTGAGAGAATTATTCAATACTATTGAAATGTTACGCATCTTTAACAATAAAGAGAGTATCCTCTCAAGCAAAAACATATTGGTTGATTCTATTTTTAGTGCTTAAATTTTCTCATATTTTATAAATATATGTTGACACATTTAGATAAAACCTGTAGGTTAGTGAGCGTTAACATTAAGAGGAAAGATGAAAGAATATAGTGACAAACAACAACAAATTATCTCAGTATCTATGACTCTTGTTTTTGAAAAAGGCTTTAGTAATTTGACAATTAGAAATATTGCTAAAGAAATAGGGGTAACGGAGCCAGCTTTATACCGCCACTTTTCTTCAAAACATGAAATTCTTGTTGCCATTATTGAAACTCTTCAAGCTACTATTCTCCCCCATTTTTCTCTTCTGAGCGAAGGACAAAATTCTCACACTTCATTATTTTATCCATTTCTTACAGCCCTTTTTACCACTATTCAAGAGAATCCCTCTTTCGCCCTCTTTGTCTTTAGTGAAGAGGCTTTTCATAATGACCCAGCTCTAAGACCTCATTTATTACATCTATTAACTCAAATTCTCTCTTCTATAGAAAAGGAATTTGAATTAATTCAAAATAACCCTAGGTGGAAAAAAGCTCTTTCTCCTAAGCAAGAGGCAACAATAACATTGAGCATCATCCGCTTTACTGTCACAAAATGGCATCTTTCTCATGGGAACACATCTCTTGTCGATGAAATTGATCCATTAAGTCATTTATTACACACACTCTTTTTTTAAGAGAATATATTTTTTACACTATAAGTTAGTTAACGATAACTATCGGAGGAACATGAAAATACTTTATGCTATTACAAAAAAACCATTATTCGTAATTCTATTGATTTTACTTATTACAGTAGGCTCAATCGTCTTAATCGCTCAAAATGCAGAGTTAGAAACAGATTTAGATGAGTATATGCCATCGACTCATCCTCTATTTGTAGAGAGTAAAGCAAATAGTGAAATATTTGGAATCAGTGATGCAATTATGATAGCAATTGAGCATCCTACATCTATTTATAACACTGAAACTTTAAGAAAAATCAAAGAGATAACTATTGAATTACCGAAACGTTTTACAGAACTTACTGATGGAGAAGTCTCTTCACTTTACACAGCAAGTAATATTAAAGCGAGTGACTGGGGACTAGAAGTAAATTCATTTTATGACAGAATTCCTACTTCAGTAGAAGAATTACAACTATTAAGAAAAAGCGTCTCTTCAAATGAAATGGTCTATAAAAGAATTGTAAGTGAGGATGAAAAGGCAACCTTAATCATGTTTGAGATAGAAGAAGGAACAGACACTACTGCATTACAAAAAGATCTTAAAACATATATTTCTCAATATGAAACTCCAGAAACTATCTATGTAGCAGGAAGAGCTATTGTAGAAGGAGCCCTAGCAGAACTAGGTCCTGCTGATATGCTTAAGATGTTTCCACTTGTCGTAATCATCATGACAATTCTCTTATATCTCTTATTAAGAAGTGTAAGAGATACCATTATCAATCTCATTATTGTCCTTGTTGGTACTGTTGCCGCTTTTGGAACTATGGCTCTATTTAATGTTCCTGTATATGCAGTTGATACAATGATTCCAGTAATGCTTATAGCAATAGGAGTAGCATACGGAATACATATGCATAACTCCATCCACCATATCGTGGCAAAAGACCCCCATATTTCTAAAGACAAACTCATTCATCTTACCCTCACTCATATGGTGAGGCCAGTATCGATGGCAGCAATTACTACTGCGATTGGGTTTTCAGCCCTTATGACAAGTCAGGTCTTACCAGTTAGATTTTTTGGTCTATTTTCTTCTATCGGAGTTCTCTCTGAAATGGTTTTAGCCCTTCTATTGTTCCCTATCTCGATACGTATATTAGGAATTCCTAAAGCACGTGCTAAAGAAATAGTTGAAGAATCACAAGTCAAAAAAAGCCCATTTTCATCATTTATCTTACATAGGCCAAAACCCATTATCATCACAGCTATTCTACTAGCAGTCATTGGACTCTATGGAGCTACACAAATTTGGATTGATACAAGCTTTTTAGCTAACTTTGAAGAAGATCACCCAATTGCTGTTACTGATAAATTTGTTAATACAACATTTGGTGGAACAAATTCAGTAAACGTCATTTTCAACAGCAGTAAACCTGACACATTTAAAGATCCCACAGTCCTAAAAACAATGGAATCAATGCAACAACAAATTCTCACAAAACCACTTGTAGGAGCCTCTTTTGCCCTCACAGATTTTATTAAGAGGATGAATTTTGTTATGAATGAAGAGGATGAACAATATTTATCAATTCCAGATAATCAAGAACTGATTGCTCAATACCTCCTCCTATTTGATATGAGTGGTGACAGTGAGACTCTTTCTACCGTTGTTGATTATGACTTTGAAAAAGCCAATATGACGTTTCAACTCAAAAATGATAGCTCAGTACTTATGAAAGAGATAATCACTTCAGTTGATTCATATGAAAAGACCTTTAGGGATTTTGGGATAACAATAAGTTACTCTGGAAGTGGATATACAGCATTTATTTTCTCAGAGCTTCTCATGGAAGGACAAGTGCTTTCTCTTGCCATCTCTTTCATTATTGTGGCTCTTTTATTAGCATTCGTCTTCAAAAACATCCTGATTGGGATTGTTGGAACTATTCCTATAGCTATTACTGCAACCGTTAATTTTGGAGTGATGGGCATCTTAGGGATTCCTTTAAGTAGTGCTACAGCCCTCATTTCATCTATTGCAATTGGTATTGGAGTCGACTATGCAATTCACTTAATTGAACACTATACATTGAAACGAAAAGAAGGCTTGTCCATTGAAGAGACGGTAATTGAAACCATCGCTCACACAGGAAGGGCAATAGTCTTTAATGCAATTGCTGTAATGGGTGGGTTTATTGTCCTTACCTTTAGTGTATTTCCCCCTAACAGACAAGTTGGTGCCCTCATAGCCTTGAATATGGTCATCAGTGCAGCAATGACCCTCACCGTATTATTAGTAGCAATCGTTGCTATCGATAAAAGAAACAAAATAGATTTCACACAAACTACAAAGGAGTCTTACTATGAATAACGTAACAAAAAAAACTATCAGTTTTCTCATTCTTCTCATCATTACACTGCTACCAACTTGGTCAGCCGTTAGTGGAGTAGAGATTATGCAAAAAGTATACCAAAGAGATACGGGCGACGATATGAAAGCGAACTTGACCATGGAGATTAGTAACTCTCGTGGATCAACAAGAGAAAGAAGTATTGTTCAAATTCGTTCAGTTGAAGATGGTATTGAGAAAAAACTTATGTTTTTTACAGCCCCTAGTGATGTAAAAGATACAGGATTTTTAAGTATTTCATACCCATCTGACAAAGATGATGATCAACTAATTTATCTACCGGCTCTAAAGAGGGTGAAAAGAATTGCAGCAGGTAATAAGAATGATTCCTTCATGGGGTCTGATTTTACATACGATGATATGGGGGCAAGGAATCCAAAGAAAGACACCCATACAATTATAAGAGAAGAAGTGGTTAATAATGTTGATTGTTATGTTGTTCAAAGTATTCCTGTTACCCAAGAAGGAAGTATTACTAAAACTTTGAATTGGATTGCAAAAGAGGGCTCTTTTGGTCTTAAAAAAGAATTTTATGAAGGTGAAACATTAGTAAAAACCTTAACTATTAACGAATCAACTGTCATTGATTCAATCATCGTTATTACAGACATGACGATGAAAAACATAGATAAAGGGACACAAACAAGAATTACCCTAAAAGATGTCTCATTTAATAACAATTTTAGTGACTCACTCTTTAGTGAACGTCAATTAAAAATTGGACCAAGATTCTAATAGAGGAAAAATACCATGAACAAAAAAATACTTACAATAACAATTCTCATCGTTTCAATAATGATCCCCTTAAGTGCAGCTGATTTGAGCTATAGTGGATTATCTCACACATCTCTTGCCACTCGATTTAGTGAAGGTGATATCGCCCATTACAAACAATCAATAGACCTCTCTGTTGATATATATAAAGATATTTCTCACTTCTTTATTCAACCTTACCTTACCCTTACCAAAGATAGTGGTGTTGCCTTTGATGTGAGAGAAGCATATGCAGAATTCTATTTTGAGACTATAGACCTAAAGATAGGGAAACAAATTATTGCTTCTGGTCAAGCTGACGCCTTATACCTTAGTGATATCATCTCTCCAAGAAATGTAAAAGATTTCATCCTCACAGAGACTAATGATATGAGAAAAGGGGTTCCTGCTATTAAGGGCTCTTACTATGTGGGCAATTATACAATTGAAGGGATATGGATAACTCAAGCTATCCCCACAACAACCTTTTCTCTTGATTCAATATGGATCTCTCCTCCATCTATCCTCCCTACTGGGGCAACTGCCACGATGAGTCCCCCTGCACAGATTGAACCACTATTAAAGAACAGTGAAGTCTTTGCAAAGCTGTGCTACTTTGGCTCTTCTATAAGCTATGAAATAGTAGGGGGCTATACCTATAGTGATGAGCCTCATATCTCATCACTTACCGTAAATACATCTTCCCCTTTATCAGTCACTCTCAGTCAAGAATATGCTCGCTATCCTGTGTTAGGTGGTTCATTTAGCACAGCTATTGGACCAGTAGTATTACGAGGTGAAGCAAATGTATCCTTTAACAAGAAGTTTACCTCAATAAGCATGGGTCCTTCTCCTACTGCAACACCAGAAGAACATCATTATATTCAATCTTTAATCGGGTTAGATTGGAAACTCTTTGGTTTTGATATGTCTAGCCAATATATGCTCTCTTTTATAGAAGATTATCACCAAGGATTAGTCTATCAAGGTCGTTATGCTAATGAGTTTAGTCATCTTGCAACCTATAGATTACAAAAGAAATTCTTTGAAGATCGTTTTACGTTCCAATTATTTACCCTTATAGAATTAGATCCACTAAATGCCCTCATCAGACCTTCTCTCACCTATGAAATTGAAGATGCTGTTTCGTTAAAAGGAGAAGTTATTCTTTTTGTTGGTGATGAAGATGGATTATATGGAACACATAAAGATAATTCTCTCGCTTCCGTCTCGTTATACTGGTATTTCTAAGTCTCTTTTCGGTGGCTCTTTTCTCTTTACACTCCTGATTTCTGATATAGTTAAAAGAGATTAGGCCACCAATTTTTTTAGACATCTCCAACATAAGACAAAATATATGGAATATTATTCCTTAAAAAAATTACCATTTTAGTACAATTTTGTCTTTCCCTATTTTACCTACTATTTTCTACAAGTTAACAATTATTAACAAAACAACAAAACCCTCTTGATTTTTCTCATACAAGAAATGTATTGATAGAGAAAGAAATTATGAGCAGATAGTTGTAAAAATATTCCTTATTAAAGTCATTCAGCGTAGGGGAATTTATTCCCAAATCGGCTCTATTTGCTTGTGGATAACTTGTGAATTACTTTTATGTTTTACACATAAAATTTGTATGTAGAAAAGCATTAATTCCTATATAATTTCTACTTATATTTTATGTACATTATGCATTTTTATTTCTATTCAATATATAGAATTAAATATTATCAACTAACCTAGTGTTACAGATATTTTAAACTTAGTTCAAAAAGTGAAATCTATACTAAGTTTTCATGTCAGAAGATAGCTTGTGGATAACTTGTGGACTAGTGTGAGAAACATTGTGGGAAACTTTTTGAAATATGAGAGAAATCCTTGTTTATTATATAGTTAACTAGAACGAGAAATATGAGCTCCAACACCTACGAGTTTTTCAATGAGAGACTCATACCCTCTTTCGATTTGATAAATATTTTGAATCGTACTCTCTCCTTGGGCACAGAGGGTGGCAATAACAAGAGCCATCCCTGCTCTTACATCTGGAGAAGAGACAATTGCAGGTTTTAAAGTATTAGGCCCTTCAACTATAGCTCTATGAGGATCACAAAGAATAATATTAGCTCCCATCCTTATAAGCCAATCGATAAAAAACATTCTCGACTCATACATTTTTTCATGTATGAGGATAGCCCCATTCATTTGAGTTGCAGTTACGGTAATTATACTTAACAGGTCAGCAGGAAAACCTGGCCAAGGAGAGTCATCTATTTTATTCGTATACCCACTAATCGTTTTTCTCATTATTCTTTCTTGATGAGAGGAAATTAAGAGTGAAGTAGGCCCAGTCTCTTTCCAACTTATTCCAATACGAGAAAAACCCTGTTTAATATTGATTAAATCATCATGGTTAATATCATGAAGGATAAGGTTACTCTTAGTTGCCCCTGCGAGACCGATAAAAGAGCCAGCCTCCATGTAATCCGGACCAATAGTAAACTCACATCCTTTAAGTCGAAGAGAACCCTCTATGGTAAGAACGTTTGAACCAATTCCTTGAATACGAGCTCCCATAAGAGTGAGCATCGTACAAAGGTCTTGGACATGAGGTTCACTTGCTGCATTTCTTATAATTGAAACTCCTTCAAGCATTGAAGCAATCATCACGACAATTTCTGTTGTAGTAACAGATGCTTCATGTAAGAAAATATTATGTCTTTGAAGAGTTTCTCCTTGAGCTTCTAAATACCCATCACTACTTACATTGCACTTTGCCCCAAAGAGCTCTAAGGCATCGATGAGGGTATCTATTCGCCTAAAGCCTATAACATCTCCTCCAGGGGGAGGAAGGACTATTGAGTGAGCACGTGTGAGCAAAGGGGCAATAAGCAATAATGAAGCACGAATTGAATCAACAAGATGATTAGGGAGGTCAATAGTATCCCAATCAACATCTTTTGCTACTATCTCAACATCCCCTTTAGAGAGAATGGTTACACTTGCCCCTATGTGTTCAAGAAGCTCTATCATAACGCTCACATCTTTAATATGAGGAATATTGTGGAGAACAACCTTCTCATCTGTTAAAAGGGCGCAGGCAAGGGCTGGTAGGGCTCCGTTTTTGTTGCCACTAATAAAGACTTCCCCTTCTAATGTAAAACCACCACCTACAGTATATGTTTCCATAGCTATTATCGTACAAGGTATAAATCCTTTTGACAATCATGTTGTTTATCATCTAAAAGCAAAGTAGAATACTTGATATGAAAAGCAAGATATTACATGTATATGGGGTAGGAAATCCACTAATAGATATTATTACCAACATAGAAGAAAAGAAATTAGAACGCCTTGGCATTCATAAGGGGGCTATGCACCTTATCGATATCGAAAGGAGGAGGGATCTTCTAAAGATAATAGAGACAATGGATGTTGAATATTCTTGTGGTGGCTCATGTCCTAATACAATATTAACTCTTGCAGCACTAGGCGTTGAAACTACTCTTGCCGGAAAGGTTGGAAATGATGAGTTTGGTGAAATCTACAAAAAACAAGTAAAAGAACACCATATTCAAGATGAAATAGTGGTTTGTGATGAAGCGACAGGATCTTCTATTATATTTATTACCGAAGACTCTGAACGAACAATGAATACGTTTTTAGGGGCAAATAGATTTTACCATAAAGAAAACATCGTGAAAGAATCTATTATTGCTGCTGATTTTTTCCACTTTACTGGGTATATGTATGATACTCCATCCCAAAAAGAGGCAATTCATATTGCCCTAGATATTGCTAAAACACATAACACCACAATTACCTTCGATATTGCAGATGTCTTTGCAGTTGGAAGAAATAGAGAGGGGTTTTTAAAACTTATTAGTGAATATGCTGATGTTGTTTTTGCAAATGGGGAAGAAGCTCGTATCATATTTGACCATTACGATCCATATGAATGTTGTAAATCGATGGGGAAATTATGTACGACTGCTATTGTTAAGAACGGAAAATTAGGTTCTTTTATTTCACACGATCAAAAAATGTACAATATTCCTGTTCAAGGTCCTTCTACTCCCCTCGACACAACAGGGGCAGGAGATATCTATGCTGCAGGATTCTTATATGGGCTTTGTCATCATTTAGATATAGAACAATCAGGATATATTGCCTCATATTTAGCTGGAGAAATTGTTCAACAACGGGGAGCGCAATTCAATAAAGAAAAAGCGCTCAGTATTAAACATATGTTAGATAGTAAGTTTAATTTATCGTAGGTGAGGGGTGGGGAGAATTTCTTCCCAAGGAACTCCTGCTTTTCCAAAATGGCCATAATTCATATGGGCCCTATATATGGGCCTTAATAGATTAAGTTTCTGAATAATACCACTAGGGGTAAAATCAAAATTCTCCTTAATAATAGCCTCTATTTCATGGTTTGCAATAATACCTGTTCCAAAAGTTTGAACAGAAATAGATACTGGCTCTGCTATTCCTATTGCATAAGAAATTTGAATTTCAACTTTCTTACATAGCCCCCAAGCAACAAGGTTCTTTGCAACAAAACGGGCCATATAACTAGCACTTCTATCTACTTTAGAAGGATCTTTTCCACTAAAAGCACCACCACCATGACGAGCCATTCCACCATAGGTATCTACAATAATCTTACGTCCTGTAAGGCCTGTGTCCCCTGCTGGCCCTCCTACTACAAATCGTCCAGTTGGATTTATGAAGTATTTAGTGTGAGGAGTTATTAGGCCTGTAGGAGAGAGAACATACCCAATAATTTGGTGTTCAATAAACTCTTTAAGCTCTTTATTTGAAACACCTTCACTATGTTGATGAGAAAGAACTACTGTATCAATTGCAACAGGGATATCATCAACATATTTTAGTGTAACTTGTGCTTTAGCATCTGGTCGTAACCATGAGACTGCTTTTTCTTTTCTTAATTGAGCGGCCCTTTGAAGAAGATGATGAGCATACATTACAGGAGCTGGCATAAGCTCTTTTGTTTCATCACAAGCATAGCCAAACATCAATCCTTGATCTCCAGCACCTTGGGAGCCTGAAGCACTACTCGAAGCGTTAACTCCCTGGGCAATATCTAGAGATTGGGTGTTAAGAAGAGTTTGTACTTTAATAGATGTATCATCGAAGCCAATACCTGGTTCTGTATACCCAGTAGATTTAGCGACATCTCTTACAATAGCATCTACATCAATAGATGCTAGAGAAGTAATCTCTCCACCAACTAATACAAAATTAGTAGTAGCAAAAGTTTCACAAGCAACTCGGGAAAAAGGGTCTTTTTCTAAACATGCATCAAGAACTGCATCAGAAATTTGGTCACATACTTTATCTGGATGCCCTTCACTCACTGACTCACTCGTAAAAAGATAATCTTTCATCTACTTTTCCTCTTATTTACGTAATGGTGGTAAAGAATCATCTACAGATATTCTCACTTGCTTAAATAATCCATCACCTTCACTTTTTGTTTCAATTCCCTCAATATCATTAAGAGCTGTGTGAATGAGCCTTCTTTCAAATGGATTCATAGGTTCAAGAAGCTGACTTGTACCACTTTTCTTCACTATTTGAGCAGTTTTATAGGCAAGTCGTACTAAAAATTCTTCATGGCGCATTCTATAATTTTCACTATCAACAACAACTTTTATATGAGAAACGAGTTGTCCAGCAAACACATTTACTAACAGTTGAATCGAATCTAAGTTTTTCCCTTTTTTTCCAATAAGGATAGAAGAGTGTTGAGAAACAATATTTAACCCAAGTTTTTCTGGTTTCCTAAACTGGACATCTACTGTGCCAGGATAACCCATTTTTATTAGTAAGGTTGAAAGGAAGTCGATTACTTTTTCTTCAAATTCAGTATTGTAGGTAGCTTTGCCAATTTCTTCTTCTGCAACTTCACCCTCTCCATTTTCACGAATATGAACTCTGATGCGTACGTTTCCTTTTTTAAATAAGGACCGCTTACCACTATCTACTACTTCAATATCAATATCTTCTTGAACTAATTGAAGCTCTTCCATTGCTCTTGCAATAGCTTCCTGTTCACTTTTTCCTTCAAATTCTCTGATCATAGAACTCTCCTTTTATGATTTATTCTTTTTGGAATTCTTCTTGTTTACTACAGGAACCACAGGATTAAGAAGAGCTTTCTTTTGTCGTCGTTTGTTTACAAATATTTGTTGCCCAATAGATATTACGTTCATCACCATCCAGTAGAGTAAAAGCCCTGAAGGAGCATTATAAAGGATAAAAAAGAACATTATTGGCATACCAAATTTCATAAACTTACCTGTCATACCAGATTGAGGAGTTCCAGCCTGAGAAATACTGAAAGAGAAAATCATAGATGTTCCATAGAGAATTGGGAGAAGTCGAATATCGCTACCAATTACAGGGAGAGAGAGAGGTGCAAAATTTATAATTGATTCAGGTAATGAAAGGTCATTAATCCATCCTGGAATAAAAGTAGCTCCACGAAGTTCAAAATGTTTATTTAATAGTCCATAAAGGGCAATGAATATTGGAAATTGGAAGAGCATTGGTAAACATCCGCCAAGAGGGTTAATTTTTTCTTTCTTATATAATTCACCCATTTCAGCATTCAATTTTGTTGGATTATCTTTATATTTTGCCTTTAATTCTTCCATTTGAGGATTCAAAGCCTGCATTTTTGAGGTAGATTCCATACTTTTCTTACTAAATGGTTGCAATACTATTTTAATGAGAATTGTGAGTAAAATAATTGCAACACCATAGTTTGGTATTAATGAATAGAAGAATTTTAATAACCATTTTAGAATATTCTCTAACCAACCAAGCCAAGAGTTGCTATCAAGGGCTTTTTCTAAGTTTAAATCAGAAAGGCCAAATGCATTATCACTTGCTTTATTGTAAATAGTCATATTTTGACTTAATTGTGGTCCCACATAAAATCTAAATACATCTGTTCCAACTGAAGATCTATAAGCTGGACGTGAGAAATATATCCTAGATTCTAAAGGAATATTTCCACCTTTTGTTTCACTCAAAGTGATAGCATATTGAGTTGCGTCTGGAATCCCTATGACTGAAAAATATTTACTTGCTATTGCAGTCCAGTTAATACTTTCAGTTGTATAGACGCCATCACGAATTTTAGGAGTATCTTTCTTCCCATTCTTCTCTACATAAAAACGACGGTAAGTATAATTTCCATCAGGGGCAGTGTCGAATTTAGGGCCAAGTTGTGGTTCAAACGCTAATGTGTATGCGAACCCATTATAGTTAAGGGGAATTACTTTGTTTTCACTATTTCTCATCTCAACAATGATTTCAAATAAGTAATCACTACTTCCAAAACGGTAAGTTTTAGAAATAGTAAAAGTATTTTCATCTACTTCTCCATTTTCATTTACCATTGCAAATTCTTGGCTAAAACGAACTTCATTTCCACTTATTGTGTGTTTAAAAGAGGCATTTATAGGATTTGAAGTATCATTACCTGCATATAAACTAAAAGTAGAAGGGGCAGAGCCGTCATTAAAAATCATCTCTACTGGCTCGCCATTATCGAGGTGGTTTTTTAATTTTAGGGATGAGATAGCAGCACCTTTTGGATCAAACTCTATGATAAATACATCAGTTTGAAATGTAAAAGGGGCAAGGGAGGCATCAGGCCCTGTTTGCAAGAAAGATCCTGGTGTTTTTGAATTCCATCCGTTTTGTGCTTCTGCATAAGAGGTTGGAGGGCTAGCTACAACACTATTTTGTCCACTTGCTACAACTGGTACTTCTTGAGTAGTACTTACAGTTTGTACTGGGGAGACTGGTTCTGGCGGAAAGAAAGTTGTTTGGATCATTAATCCACCAACAATAACGACTACCGAAAGAACTATTGCTAGTACGGTATTTTTATCCATGTTCACTCCTGTTCACATGTCAGTGATGTAATAAAAAGAGAATAACAATACAAAGCTACCTATCTTATCGATAAAGATGAGCTTCTTTGAACAAACGAGTTAATTGTTTTTTTTGTTGTTCATGAGATACTGCCATTCTTGGGTATACTACGAATGCAAAATCAAAACCAGAAATAAAGTTATTTTTTTCTAGACGCCACACTTCTTTAATTTGTCGTCTAATTCTATTTCTCTGCACGGCATTGCCATAATGCTTAACTGGAATTACTATTATTCGATTCACATCAAGTTGATTTTTAGCAAGACGAAGTTTTATTCCAGGGCAAGAAAATGACGCACCAGAAATAAAAATCTTATCTATTTCTGGTTTCTTTTTTACAATTTCTCGTTTAGTAAGGCTTTTTCTCATCACAGACGCTTAGTTTTTTTCTTCCCTTAGCTCTTCGTCGAGCTAAGATAAGCCGGCCACCCACTGTAGCCATTCTAGCGCGGAATCCAAACTTTCTATTTCGCTTAGTTCTACTGGGTTGGTACGTTCTTTTCATAGGAAAATCTCCAAAAATTATCGCTTAACGCGGGATTTATCAGTTTTAAGGGAATAACTCCCCGAAAGGGCAGTATATAGATGGGAAGGGATATGTGTCAATAGATTTGACATTTCATCGATTGAAAACTTATTTTCTATTTCATCGATTTAATTGTTAGTCCAGTAACACCAAGTTCAGGAAACTGAGTAGCTATTCTTGCAAGAATTTGCTTCTTTTTCATCAAAATAATACTAGACCAAGCAGGATGGTCAGTTTCAATAACTAATATGTTATTTCTTATTTCATATAGTTTAGAGTGTGGAGCAATATCTGGCCCAACTATTTCTATCCATTCTCTAACCATTTGAGCTACATCATTTTCAGTATCTAAATGGAGTCTTGCAAGGAGAATATCAAGGAGTTCTTTTAATGGATTTTCACTCATATCTTTTCACACCGCCCATCCTCAATACGATACACTAAAGAGTCTTCTGGGGTAAGGTTTGAAAAATATTGCTCCTTTGGTAAAAAGGTAAAAAATGCTTGAGAATATCCATCAAGTTCTTTTAAAAACCTCCCCCTTTTTTCAATATCTAATTCTAATAATACATCATCTATAAGGAGTATTGGTTTTTTCCCAGTTTTATTTTTATATGTATGCATCTGGGCAATGCGAAAAATTAAAGAAGCTAATCTCATTTGCCCAGTGGAACCAGAATCAGAAAAATCAACTAAATTTTCAATCATGATAAATTTATCACGATGTATTCCAGAAACGGTTGTATTCATCCTGATATCTCGGTCTTGGTATTCTTCTAATTTAGCAATAATTTGTTCAACAGAGTCACAGTTTTTCCAAGATGGTTTATAAGATATATGAAGATTTGAAGAGGAGAGAGAAACAGTATTATAGAGAGAAGGAAATATATTATTAAATTCTTCAACCATTTTTTTTCTTTGAGTTTGTATTCTTAATCCAATTTCAGCTAATTTAATATTATACATAGATAAAAGGGCGTAGTATTGTTCTTTTAAGGCAGCATTTCTTTGTTTAAGTACTGCTCTATAACTTCTTAAATCGTCAAAGAAAAGGGGATCATACATACTCATTGTTTGGTCAAAAAATCTTCTTCTATGCTCAGGTGTACCCCTAATAAACTCAATATCATCATGGCTAAATACTATACATGGAATATTATAAATAAGTTCTTTTCTATCTTTAATCTCTTTACCATCAATTCTAATCTCCCTTTTTTTAGGAGAATAATTGATAAATAAGGTTGATTGAATATGTTCATCTGTTTCTACTACTGCTGAGAGATAAAAAGAAGAAAAAGAGTGTTTACACATTACACTAGACTGAGAAGATCTAAAGGATGACCCATAGCATAGAGTATATAGAGCTTCTAAAAAATTTGTTTTTCCTTGTCCATTTTTACCTACAAGGACAACTTGAGTAGAATCAGTTGAAATAAGAGTATCTTCTAAATTACGAAAATGTTTACATCCAACAGAGAGAAATTTCATTAATCTATTTGCATCGGCATGATGATATGAAAATAATCTCTTTCTGGATGAGGTTTGATAGTTACTGCTTTATTTGCTTCAGCAAAACATAAATCAAATTCTTGAGACTGCATCACTCTCAAAGGACTCACAAGATAAGAGTAGTTCATAGCTAATCTGCATGAAGGGCCTGTATAGGTACAAGGAATAATTTCTTTTGCTTGTCCAAAGTCACTCTCTTCGCTGCTTATTGTTACAAAATTATCTTCAATATCGAGATAAATTCTCTTTGCTTTATTTTCTACAAGTAAAGAGACTCTTTTTAATGCTTCATTCATTTTTTGAATATTTATACTACAAATATTAGGCTGTTGAGCTGGAATTACCCTCCTATAATTAGGGAATTGTCCTTTAATAAGTGTTGAATACATTAATTGATTTGCGAATGAGGCAAAAATTATTGATTCAGTAATACAAAGAGAAATTTCTCCTTCACCAGTTCCCCCTTTTTTTAATAAAGAAAGAAATTTTGCTGGGATAATAACAGGATTAAAATCTTTGAAAGATGTTTCAAAATCACGTTCTATGAGAGAAAGTCTTCTTCCATCCGTTGCAACCATAGTAAGAGTTTTATCTTTTTGCTCTATATAAACACCATTCATAAAATAACGAGTTTCATCGTCACTAATAGCAAAGATGGTTTGATCAATCATTTCAAAGAGATCTTTTTGACTCATAGAAAAATAATCATGACTAGGAGAATTTTCTAATAATGGGAATTTATCTGAACTAATAGTTCTCAATGAAAAATCAATAGTTTTATTTTGTGGGTAAATATAGAGTTTTTCACCAATTTCTTCAAATGTAATATGTTCATCAGGAAGAGCCCTTAGTATTCCAAGAAATTTATCACAAAAAACAGTTGTAGTTCCACTTTCGACTGTTTCTACTTCAATCGTAGTAGAAAAACCAATCTTTTGATCAGTAGCTTTTATAGTGAGAGTATTATTATTTGTTTCCAATAACACGTTTGAAACAATTGATAAAGTATTTCGTTGACTCGTAAAATCGAGGGCAAGAATTATTTCTTTAAGTAATGTATTTTTGGGGCAGATGAACTTCATATCGTTACTCCTATTTCTTATATAATATTATAACAGTCGTAGTAATAGTATCGTGTATACTGTGGAAAACAGCAATAATTCTTTATGCAATATATGCATGAAAAATGAAAACTTGTGGATATATCGACCATTTTTCCACATTTCTTGCACATATATCCACAACCAAAATTAATTTTTTTTTATTATTAACAACTTATCCTCACATTATGCACATCTTATACAATTATGATTCTCTCTTATAATTTTGAATTTGTCTAATAAGGTTTTGAATAGAATTACTCAATGCAATATCATTTTGTATCATTCCTTCAACTTTTTGAACTGAGTGCATTACAGTCGTATGATCACGACCTCCAAACTCATATCCAATTTCTGTAGTTGAAAATTCGGTAATGGTTCTTGCAATATACATAGCTATTTGACGAGGAAGAACAACAGATTTTGTCCTCTTTTTACCTTTTATATCGTAGGCAGAAATACTAAAGTAATCCGAAACTACTCTTATAATAACATCAACTGACATAGTTTGATCTTTAGATAAAGAGTACGTACTTTTCAATTGATCCCTAGCAATATCTAGGGTTATTTCTTTATTTAATAAGTTACTATAAGCGATTAATTTGGTAAGAGAAGCCTCTAAATCCCTTACATTTGTATTGACGCTTTTACTAATATATTCGAGTACTTCACTTGAAATATTACACACCTGTTTTTCACATTTTTTTTGTAATATTGCTAATCGAGTTTCAAAATCTGGTGGTTGAAGATCTACGTTTATTCCACGAGTAAACCGATTTTTTAATCTATCGGTGATGTCTTGTAATTCATTAATAGGACGGTCACAGGTGAAAACGAGTTGTTTGTTAGATTCAAACAAGTTGTTAAATACATGGAACATCTCTTCTTGAGTAGATTCTTTTCTTTGTAAAAAGTGGATGTCATCTATTAACAGTACATCAGCTTTTCGGTATTTATTTCTAAATTGTGGGGTTTTTTTTTCTCCAATTGCCATGATAAATTCATTAGTAAACATCTCTGCTGTTACATATACCACTTGCAGTTCTGGAGTGCTTTCTTGAATAAAATTTCCAATTGATTGAATAAGGTGAGTTTTTCCTAATCCTACTCCACCATAGATGAGACAAGGGTTATAACTGACTCCTGGGTTTTTAGCAATTGCCATACTTACATTATAAGCAAACGAACTATTCTCCCCTACTACAAAATTATCAAACTGATAACCTACATTTATATTAGGATCTTTAGGTTTCTTTTGAGCCTTAGGCATTGGAGCTTTTGTAAATTCATCTTTCGAAATATTTCCTTTAGGGGGATTTTTTTGGTCTTTAGAATTCTTATTTAATTCTTCTTGTTGTTTTACAATAATATCAATTTCTATTTTTTCTCCAGTAAGTTCAGTTAGGAGGGACATTATAGAGGCTAGATATTGTGTTTTAATATAATCTCGAATAAATAGTGAAGGAACAGCAAGAACTAACTTGTGGTTCTCTGATTCAATATACGAGATTCTATGTATCCAGGTGACACATTCTTGTTCTGGTAAAGTCGATTCTAATCTTAGTAAAATCTCTTGCCAAAACGGATAATAGTTCCATTTTTGTTGTTGCATGCTCACTATAATAGCTCAGGCATAGATGATTAGCAAGTATTGTCTAATAATGAATTCTTCTATGGCAAAAAAAG
>SABI01000209.1 GCA_009929055.1 Spirochaetia bacterium
TTCTCCATTAGCGAAAGCAGTAGGAATCACATCTGTTCCAGCCGATAAAGCTATTGTAGATTATGTAAACTCAGTAAAAGCTTCATATGCTAAAGATACTAAAATCACGAAAGTAGAACTTCCTGCTAAAGCAGAACCTGTAGTAGTAGAAGAAGCTGTTGTAGTAGAAGCTGCTCCTGTAGTAGTCGCTCCTGTGGTTGTCGCTAAGGCTATGCCTGATGTGCCAAAAGATGTGATTGTAAAAACCTATGGTGGAGAGAAAAATTTTAATCTTTACGTAGTCCATACAAATGACGTCCATGGTAGAATCGAAGCAAACCCTGGAATTGGTTATGCCAATCTTTCATCTCTCCTTAAGATGGGAAGATCTGTTACCGACAAATACCTTGTTCTTGATGCAGGTGATGTAACTCACGGTACACTTCTAACCAATCTTTTCGAAGGTGAAACAGCTGGTGTTCTCCTTGACATGCTCAAATATGATGCAGTTGCTCCAGGAAACCATGAATTCAACTACGGTCAAGAAAGACTTATTGAAGCTGCAAGATTTGCCCATGAATATACTGATATTAAAGTATTATCAGCTAACGTTCTTGATGCAAATAAAAACATGGTATTCCAACCTTATCAACTCTATTATTTTGATGGATTTACTGTTGGTGTAGTAGGCCTTACAACTCCTGACACAGAAACAAAAACTCATCCTAAGAATGTAGAGGGACTCTCATTCATGAGTGATGAAGTAGTCTATGGTGCTCAAGCTCTTATTGATGAAGTAAAGAGCAGAGCAGACTATGTAATTGTTCTTGGACACGTTGGCCTTGATACTGATGGCTCTTATAATGTAACAAGCAAGATGATTGCTGAAAACATTAAGGGGATTGACCTCTTTGTTGATGGTCATAGCCACACAGTTCTCGAAAAAGGTTTGAAAGTTGGTGATACCCTTATTGTACAAGCTGGCGAATTTATGAAATACGTTGGTGTAGTAGAAATAAGTGTCAGAAACGGAAAAGCTGTGAGTGAAGATGCTTACTTAGTTTCAGCAGAACAAGTAAAAGATCCTGCAAAGAGTGATCTAGCTAAGATGCTTGGAATTAGTAAAATAACAGAAGATCCAGAAGTACTTGCCTATGTTGCAACACAAAAAGCAAAAGTCGAAAAGATTACTAAAGAAGTTGTTGCTTATACTCCAGTTCTCCTCGAAGGTGAACGTGGTGATGTAAGAACCAGACCTACTAATCTTGGAAACATGATTGCTGATGCAATGGTAGAAGCTACTGGCGCTGATGTAGCTCTCACAAACGGTGGTGGTATTCGTGCATCAATTAAAGCTGGAGACGTAACTCGTGGCGATATTATCACAGTACTTCCATTCAATAACACAGTAGTTGTAGTTGAAGTTACTGGACAAGACATCTATGATGCTCTCGAGTGGGGATATTCAAAACTTCCAGAATCCAATGGTGGGTTCCCACAAACTAGCAACATGAGAATTGTCTATAGTAGATTCTCAGACCCTGGTAACAGAATTAAGAGAGTCCTTGTTAATGGTAAGTCTATTGATAAAACTGCAACTTACACATTAGCTACTAACGACTTTATGGCAGCTGGTGGAGATGGATATACAATGCTTGATCGTAAGATCACAATGTATGGAAGAGGCTTAGATGAAGTCTTAACAGACTACATGGTAAAGCACAATAAGAAATAATATTTCTACCTGAATTATATAAGGCCACCTGGTAACGGGTGGCCTTCTTTGGGTTTGTCCTGCATGGGTAATAGAATAGCTAGACGATGAGAGTTCGTTACAGGTAGTAATCAAAAGTATCTGTTAGCTAAAGGCAAGAGCGTAAAAGTGATGGTAGGGTTGAAGGATGTCCTAGGCAAATCCTGACAGTTAAGGGTGCCAAACAACCTGAAGTCTAAGGGTTATATAAAGTTCTCTATGAGAAGGGATAGAAAATCGTTTTCTGGTCTCTATGCCAGAGAAGGCTTAAACTCGCGAGGAGCTGCATACCGAACGATACATCCGAGTTCTTTGATTCGAGACCTTCAGATAAAGTAAAGATATAGTTTTAGAATAGACCTCAATACCAAATAATAATCTCAGTAATGAGATTAAAGGTGCTTTTCATTAGATTTACACCATAGGTTTATTTATGGAATTCTCCTTATTTCGAATAAATGGATTAATCCTTTTTATTTGGTAAAATAAAAAACTACCCTATTTAAGGAGGGTAGTGTTTAAAAAGAGATTGTTGGATATTTACATCTGTTTTTTAGGAGCTTTTTTCATTAATTTCCAGTCTGTACTATGCCCCTTATCTTCTCCTTTACAAGGAGGGAATCTTCGTCCTAATTTCATATTCACTTCACGATGGCTATGTTCTACACATTGGTAACGCCCTGGAATCTCACATTGACTCCCGGTATGGACTATTACACTATTTACTTCATTCAATTGCTCATTACCTTGTGCTTCCCCTAGGGCTTTTATCTCATTAAAATAGGTAGCCCATATTATTCCTATGATAACAAGAGAGGCTGCTAGAACAATAACAATGAACATTGTTTTAATAGGAGTAGTCTCCCCGATAGAAAAGAGAATGAGTAGTATAATCATGATTATGAAAACAGCAATACTCATCATTAGATTTTTTTTAACATTATTAAATTGCATATTCCCTCCATACATGTGAATAGATGTTTCAGAGGAGGAGGCAATTGCTTGTTGAATCAGAAAATCAATTAATAATATTGCTTCCTCATCTACTATTTATTTTACACCATTAAAGTTAAATACACAAATGATACTCCGAGTGAAGTAAATAATATACTCTCTCTATTTTTTTGTTATGCAATAGAGGATGTATAATCGCTGCTATTTAAAAAAAGATGCAACAAAATGCAACAAAAAACTTTTTCTATTAAAGTTATCGTGTTACAATTGAAAGACATCCTTTTTTAACATAGTTTTAATTCTGGGGTGAACCACTTGAGAGATTTTTAAAAAAACATCTCTATAAAAGGAGTCAAATGTGGATGCAATGAAAGAACAAAGGGCTGAAGCGAGGAGTGAGTTAATATTTAAACTTCATGATAGACCACCCTTGGGACAGAGTTTCGTCGCAGCTCTGCAACACGCAGCTGCAATCTTTATTGGAATAATAACACCTCCAATCGTTGTTGCAGGAGCTTTAGGACTAGAGCCAGAGATGAAAAGTTATCTTATCTCAATGTCTCTTTTAGTTTCAGGCATTGCAACTTTTATTCAATGTAAAAAAGTAGGCCCAATAGGATCTGGTCTTCTTGCTATCCAAGGAACAAGCTTTACTTTTTTAGCAACAGTAACTGCAATTGGTTTATGGGCTAAAGGAAATGGTGCCACAAGTGGAGAAATGATAGCAACTATAGCTGGTACTGCTCTATTAGGTTCGGTTGTAGAGATAATCTTTAGTCGTTTTATTCCTTTACTTCAAAAGATAATTACCCCTTTAGTAAGTGGTATTATTGTATTGCTCATTGGAATAAATTTAGTTTCAGTAGCTGTTAGAGATATTGGGGGTGGCTCTTACATCTACAATAATGTTCCAGAGAAATTTGGTAGCATAAGGAATTTAATGTTAGCTGCAATTGTTCTTATTTCTATAGTTATCTTTAATAGAATAAAAAATAAATGGGCACGAATGGGATCTATATTTTTTGGTATGCTAGTTGGCTATATTGTCGCAACAGTTCTTGGGGAAGTGAATTTTGCTGCTATGGGAGATTTACCATTGATCACTATACCTATCCCATTTAAATTCGGGCTAAAAATTGCTGGACCTTATATTATCCCAATGATGCTCCTTTTTCTAATTACTACCGTTGAGACAATGGGAGACCTTACAGCAACAAGCATGATTAGCGGTGAACCTGTACAAGGGGACATCTACATGAAAAGGATCGCTGGTGGTGTGTTAGGTGATGGGGTGAACTCTGCTATTTCATCGTGTTTTAATTCATTCCCTGTAACAACCTTTAGTCAAAATAATGGAGTAATCCAAATGACTGGTGTTGCCTCTCGTTATGTAGGATTCTTCATTGCAGGATTTTTAGCCTTATTTGGAATATTCCCAATAATTGGTGGAATTTTTAGTGTAATACCATACCCTGTAATTGGAGGGGCTGTACTTGTCTTAGCAGGCACTATCGCAGCAGGGGGAATTCGCATCATTTCAACAAGTATTCTCAATAGAAGAGGTGTTCTTATTATTGCAATTGCATTAGGTATGGGCTTAGGTGTTATCCTCATCCCAGAAATCTTACAAAACTTTTCTCCATTTTTTAAAAGTATGTTTGGCTCTCCAATTACAACGGGAGGATTAACTGCCATATTCTTAAATATCGTTCTACCAAGAGAATTACAAAAGCAAAAGGTCTCTACAACCCCTGATTATGATATGATGGGGCA
>SABI01000210.1 GCA_009929055.1 Spirochaetia bacterium
AGAGTCAGAGCCTGAATGGAATATTGAGCCATTTTCTTCTAGTTCATGCTTTAGTTCTCTATAGTTGACAATATTTCCATTATGGCAAAGTCCAAAGGTCTTGTTTTGATAATTAAAGATGAATGGTTGAATATTGTGGGAATGAGACCCTCCTGTAACAGAGTATCTCACATGGCCAATTGCATGAGTTCCTTTCAAGGTTTGTAGAATGTCATCTTTAAAGACTTGATGAACGAGGCCAGGCCCTTTATGGATATCATACAGCCCCTCTTTTCCAGCCATAATTCCACAGGCCTCTTGTCCTCGGTGTTGTAAGGCATGTAATCCATAAAAGGTCATATTAGCGGCTTCAATATGGTTATATATTCCAAAAACACCACACTCTTCTTTTAACTCATTCATATACTCTCCTTCAGTAGTTGATAAATGGTTTCATACCCACTTATTAAATCTCCGGAGTCTTCTCTAAATCTGTCTTTATCAAAACTTGTCTGTTTTGAATCCCAAATTCTACAATTATCGGGGCTGATTTCATCAACTAAGCATATAGAGCCGTCACTAGTTTTACCAAATTCTAATTTAAAATCAACAAGACTCATATTTATAGAAGCAAATCTTTTGATGAGTAATTCATTAATTTTTAAAGCCTCTTTTTTTATATACTCTAACTCTTCTTTGGTAGCTATCTTTAGTGCCATGGCATGGTCGTCGTTTAATAGGGGGTCTCCAAGGGCATCATTTTTATAGCTAAACTCAACTGTCGGTGTTTCAAACTTTGTCCCTTTAGGAATTCCTAACCTTCGAGAAATCGAACCTGCTGCTATATTTCTCACTATCACTTCAAGGGGAATTACCACCACTTTCTTACAAAGGATGTCTCTTTCGTTTACTTGTTCTATGAAGTGGGAATAAACTCCATGTTGAGCTAAATAGGTAAAAAGAATAGTTGTTATGTGGTTATTAAGGATTCCTTTTTTAGCGATGATCTCTTTCTTTGCCCCATTTCCTGCAGTAGCATCATCTTTAAAATGGATAATGACTTGTTCATTATTCTTCTCAAATACAATTTTTGCTTTCCCTTCATACAGTTGTTTCATCTACTTTTCCTCCTTTAGTGAAATATGTGATGCCGCTCATAAAGATATCTTGTCGTCTAGATCCGTCAACATTGATGAAAAGTTCGTTATTTATACGTTCGTTATGGCCCATTTTACCGAGAATATTTCCATTCATTGAAACAATCCCTTCAATATTCATCTCTGATCCATTGGGGTTATCGAGGTAGGTGGTAGCTATGAGATTATTTTCAATAAGAAATGAGAGTTGGCTAGGGGAAGTGACAAACTTTCCCTCTGAGTGTGATACTGGTAGGGTATAGGGAATGTTTGTATCGAGTTCTTGGAGCCATGGAGAAAAGGATGAATGAATATTGGTTTGAACAAGGCGGGCTACATGGCGATAAGAGTCGTTAAAAAATAGAGTTGAATCAGTTTCTTTGAGGTTTTGAATTGTCCCATATGGCAATAAGCCCGATTTAATCAATCCTTGAAATCCATTACAGATTCCTAATATAAGGTGATCTTTTTCAATAAAAGAATCTATTGCCCTTCTTACTTTTGTATTTTTTAAGAATGCTGCAATATATTTTCCACTTCCATCAGGTTCATCACTAAAACTAAATCCCCCCGGTATGACTAGGATATGAGAGTGTTCTAATTCCTCAATAAAAGTATCAATACTTTTAGAAAAGACTTCATGATTAGTGTCATTGACAATACATAGATGAGTTTCCCCTCCCGCTTCTTTGAAGTTTTTTTCAATGTCGATTTCAGAATTTGTTCCACTAAACGTTAGAATGAGAACAACGGGAGTGGCAATGTGTTTATGATAGTATCTCTTAGGAGAAGAGGGAGCTTTTGGTAACTCTTTTTTCAAATTAGCAAGGGCAAAGGGGTAGATACTCCTTAATCCCTGTAAGTGATCCTTCTTAAAAGAAGAATCAAATGAATTGGTCGTTCGACCAATTGGTTTGATATCTTTTAATATCTTTGGTGAAGTGAAGATGAACCCTCCAATGTTTTTTTCTTGAATAGTTTCGTCACAGATAAAGCCAATTTCATTACCAATACTCATCAAGTTCAGAGAATATGAGAGTCCTTCACAGAGTGTTGAAATAGCTGTGATATCCCCTCTATATGTTTCAACAAGGAATATGTTTTGTTTAAAAGAATTAATATCTGGTAGGCCATTTATCATCTCTTGCTTTAATATGTAGATATATTCATCAGGACTCTTAAAGGCTCTTGAACGTAAGTTCTTCTTTTCAACTTCTCCAAAAGCAAAGCTAATAAGGGTAGGGATTACATCGAGGTTTTCAAAGGTTCCTGACATTGAATCCTTTCCTCCAATTGGGGCAATTTGAAGGGCATCACATACCTTAAATGCACCTAAAAGAGCTTCTAATACAAAACCCCATCTTTTGGGATTCGTGTGAGGAGCCGGGAAGTATTCTTGAAAGCTTAGATAGATGTCTTTTAGATGAGCTCCTGTTGCAATCTGTTTAGAAACACTTGAAATGACTGAACACATCCCCATCTTATAGAGAGATTCTTCTGAAATCGTTGGGTCAAATCCATAGCTAACCACACTCGCTTTATGAGAAGTTGTATGTAATGGAAAGCGATGAACAGAACTCAACTCAGGGGTGGTTTGGGTAACTCCTCCATATGGAGAATAGAGAGTTGAGTATCCTACAGAAGAGTCAAAGAGTTCTCCTAATCCTTTTTGTGAGTATTCATTCAAAGTGTGGTATTGTTTTTTATCATACTCTATATAAGTGTAATCTATTACCTCAACATCTTGAGTTGGAATTAGTCCATTCGTGTCTAAGAAGGATCGGTCGATATCTACAACTTTTTCCCCTTTATGTCTCATAATCAACTTTTTTTCTTGGGTTACTGTTGCTACATGAGAATACTCAACATTCTCTTTATTAGCATATAAGATGAGGGTATTTAGATCTTTTTCTTCTATAACGATTGCCATTCTTTCTTGGCTCTCTGAAATTGCAATCTCTGTTGCATTCATCCCTTTTGTCTTTAGGGGAATTGCATCTAGATTAATAATAATCCCTGGGGCTAGTTCTCCTATAGCAACACTTACCCCTCCTGCTCCAAAATCATTTGAACATTTAATAATTTTTTTCACTTGGGGAATGGCAAACAATCTCTGTAGTTTTCTCTCCTCTAAAGGATTCCCTTTTTGGATTTGTGCATAGGAAGTGTCTAAAGATGTATAGGTGTGTGAAACTGAAGATCCACTTGCCCCTCCAATTCCATCTTTTCCAGTTCTTCCACCAAGGAGGATTACTATATCCCCAGGAGCTGGGTTTTGTCGAATTACTTCATCTCTTCTTGTTATTCCTACAACGGCACCAAGTTCAAGGTGTTTTGCCACATATGAAGGATGATACATCTCTTTTACTAAAGTTGTTGCCATCCCAATTTGGTTCCCGTAGGAAGAAAATCCTCTTGCTGACTCTTTAGCTATAGTTGACTGAGGGAGTTTATTTTTTAGGGTGTTTTTAACATCTCCTCTAGGATCACCAGAGCCTGAAATTCTTACTCCTTGATAAACATAACTTCTTCCACTTAAAGGGTCTCGTATTGCCCCCCCAAGACACGTTTGTGCCCCTCCAAAGGGTTCTATTTCAGTTGGGTGGTTATGAGTTTCATTTTTAAACATTAATAGATATTCATCATGCTCATCTGATACACAGATGCTACAGGCATTCACTTCTTGGCTCTCTTCAACCTTGTTAAGCTTTCCTATTGATGTAAGGTAACGAGCACTGTGGGTAGCAAGATCCATCAAAGTAATAGCAGAGGTGCGGCTCATCTCTTTTCTTTGCTGTAGATAGGTGTTAAAAGTAGATTCTATTTCATCTTTATATTTGTTATTAAAAGTAATGGCACCGAGCTCGGTGAGAAACGTGGTGTGCCTGCAGTGGTCTGACCAGTAGGTATCAAATAGGAGAAGCTCTGTTTCAGTTGCTTGCTTGTTGTGTTCTTTATAGTAGGATTGAATATAGATAAGGGTTTCAATATTCATCGTTAAGGCTAACTCTTCTTTTAGGGTTGTTAGCTCAAGTGAGGTCAATTCTTTTAGATTAGAGACATCTTTAATGTGTTTTTCAGTAGGTATTGGTATCTCTTCAAAGTCTAGCTCTCGCTCTCTTGTATCAGCTCGATTAATAAGAAATGTTCGAATTTTTTCTAATACACCAGATGGGAGAATTGAATCAAATACAATTACAGTAGAGGAGCGAATAGTAAAATCTTTAGAGTTTTCTATGACAAGTTTTCCAGCTTGTAATGCATAATAGGCCCTTTGGTCAAAGTGTCCTGCTAAGAATGTATAGGCGAGTGTTGTCCCTTTTGAGGTCTCTATTGAGT
>SABI01000013.1 GCA_009929055.1 Spirochaetia bacterium
ATGTAAAATATGTCAAACTTATGAGCCCATATTTCTATATTAGATAATTGTTTATGAGCTCTTTTAACGCTTTTCAACTTCAAAAGTCAAGATACTAATACTCTTTTTTTCATAAGATTCTCCTCTTTTTTTAATGTTTGAGCTAATATTTCATTACCCATGACATATTCTATATCTATAAACAGTATACACCGATAAAGGTTATAACAAAATTAATAAAAAAAAATATTATTTTTATTTTAAAGTTTATGTGTAAAAATAGGGGAAAAAAGTATTCATTAATGTGAATATAGTATATTAAATCATTTTATTGTGTAATTGGGGTGTTGTTGTCACATAAAACAATTAATTATTATCCTTTTTATTTACATATTTGAAAGATATTTTGAAAAAAGCAGGGGATTGACTTCTGAAATATTGAGGCATAGCATAGAAGACAAGAAGAAAGTGCTCTTTTAATTCAGGAGGTGTAGGATATGAATAGTACAGTAAGATCTATTTTAGAACAAAAAGGGAGAGAAGTGATAACAGTACTCCCAGAGGAAACATTGGCACAGGCTATTTTGAAATTATCACAACATCGCATTGGTGCCGTTGTTGTGGTTGATGAAAAGGGCGAAATCAAAGGTATTTTATCAGAAAGAGATATTGTAAAATACTTTGCAGGAAGAATTGATATCACAACATCTATTCCTGTTTCAAAAGTGATGACCAAGAGTGTTACCTACGTAAAAATGCATCAAAATCTAGAAGAATGTTTACATTTAATGACAACAGGTCGTTTTAGACACCTTCCAGTAGTTGAAGATGATAAGCTTCGTGGTGTAATATCTATTGGGGATGTAGTTAAGGCAGTTATTGCTGACAGAGAGTTCCAGATTGGACAACTTGAATACTACATTACTAATACATTTTAAAGCTTTGTAAGGGTAATGCACATGTTTGATACTCTACTACCGGTTTTACCGGTAGTTTTATTGTTTATCGTTGGGTTTTTTCTTCAAAAGATTAATTTCTTTAGTGAAGATACTGTTATTGGTTTGAAAAGACTTGTCTCAAATATTGCTCTACCAGCACTTCTTTTTAAAGCTTTTTTATCAATAGAAATTACTACTCAAACAATGCTCCTCATTGGAGTAGTTTTCCTTAGTTGTGTGGTGATGCTCCTCTTAGGAAAGTGGATAGCCCAAATCCTTCACATTAAAAGTCCCTATTTTTCGATGATGATGGGTGGCTTTGAGATGGGGATGCTTGGATATGCCCTTTTCCTTGCCCTTTATGGCCAAGAGCATTTAGGAAAGATTGCTTTAGCAGATCTTGGCCAGGTAATATTCGTCTTCTTTGTATTAATGGCAATATTGATTAAAGAGAGGGATGGCCTTCAAAGTCCTAAAGTGCTAATAAAACAATTTTTAACTTCTCCTGTAATTATTTCTATATTACTAGGAATTACCTTATCCTTTATTGCTAAGGATGTGAAAATCACTCCACTGCTAACATCCATCTCATCATTTATAGACATGGTAGGATCGCTGACAGTTCCACTCATTGCTATCAGTATTGGCTATACAATAAATATTGATAAAAAGAATCTTAAACTCTCAATTATAACAATTCTAGTAAGAAAGATTCTTGCCCTTATCTTAGTGATTCTTATAAATACGTTCATTGTAGAATCTTTATTACATCTTGATAGAATTTATTCATATGCAATGATGGTGATGTTCTTAACACCCCCTCCATTTGTTATCTCAATATTTATGAAGCAACGTGATAAAGAGAATATGGATTATGTCTCTAACACGTTATCTCTCGACACCGTAGTTTCAATAATCTTTATTATTGTTGCCTCTGCTTTATACGTATAGCTCTTCTTCTCCATTACTCAGGTCAATTAATTTTTGTTTATTTAGAATTATTAATTGGTGGGAATCGATAAACGAGATAATCTTTTCTTCTTCAAAGAGGGTGAATTTTCTCGATAAAGTCTCTCTTGCAACACCCACATAGTTTGCAACTCCCTCTTGGCTGAGGGGGAGAGTGATGTAGGTTTTTCCCTCTTTCTCTACGCCATAGGTATCGATAAATTCTAATAAGATAGAGGCTATTCTCCCTTCTGCTTTCTTTTTTCCAGTTTGTTGCATTAATAATTCAAGCCTCTTCATCCTCATTGCCATTGCTTCAATCAACAAGATAGCTACTTTAGGGTGATCTAAGAGAATATCTTTTAATTGTCTTTTAGTTAAAATACATACATGAGTCTCTTCTAAGGCAACAACTGAGTAGGGAACTTCATCTTCTGTAAATAAAAAGCGAGCTCCAAAATAATCTTTTTCTGGAAATATGTAAAGAATTTGCTCTTTTGCATCACTTGTGATTCTGTAGGCTTTTGCAGAGCCTTGTTGAATAACTGTAAATCCTAGAGGTTTCTCCCCTTCAAGGACCAACATTTCCCCCTTTTGATACACTCTATGTTCCATTTGTTGGGTAATCTCTTTTAAAGAAGAGTCGTCAATGCTCGCAAACAGAGGAACTTTTTTGAGGCAATATTCACTTTTACAATTGCAGTTGATTTCCATCTCCATAAGATACTAAAAGGAGTATTAAAAGGCTATGTTTCTTCATTTATTGATGAATTGTTAGTTTTTGTTGCAATTGTGACTTGAATCACAACACCTTTGTCTCCTTTCTGTTACAACATAGTCGACAGGAGAAATAAAGATGGAAGTAAGAGATTATATACAACAACACTACACCCCTTATGATGGGGATGAATCCTTTTTGGCCTCACCTAGTGAGAAAACTCTTCAATTATGGGAGAAAGTGAAAGCACTTTTAACTACAGAAAGAGAGAAAGGTGGGATGTATGGTATAGATAATGAAACAATTGCAACAATTGAAAGTCACCAAGCTGGCTATATAGATAAAAACCTAGAAACGATAGTTGGTCTACAAACTGATGAAGCACTAAAAAGATCTATTATGCCCTTTGGTGGAATTAGGTTAGTTCATACAGCCCTTAAAGCCTATGGAAAGGAAGTTCCTAAAGAAGTAGATGAAGTGTTTGCTTATAGAAAGACACATAATGATGGAGTCTTTGATGTCTATACTGATGAGATGAAAAGAGCCCGCCATAGTGCCATTATTACAGGACTTCCTGACGCCTATGGAAGAGGGCGCATTATAGGGGACTACCGAAAAGTAGCCCTCTTTGGAACAGATTATCTTATTAAAGAGAGAGAAGAGATAAAAAGAGAGGCGATTGGGGATGTGATGGATGAGTCCCTCATGCGTCATAGAGAAGAAATTAGTGAACACATCAGAGCCTTAGGAGAACTTTCTCGGATGGCTTCTACCTATTCTTTCGATATTGCAAAACCAGCTACTGATACCAAAGAGGCAATTCAATGGATTTATTTTGCCTATTTAGCTTCAACTAAAGAACAAAATGGGGCTGCAATGAGTTTAGGAAGAATTTCTACTTTCTTAGATATCTATAGTGAAAGAGATTTAAAGAATGGGCGATATACAGAGAGTGAAATTCAAGAGATGGTTGATCACTTTGTTATGAAGTTACGACTTATCAGGTTCCTACGAACTCCTAGTTATGATCAGCTCTTTAGTGGAGACCCAACTTGGGTTACAGAGAGTATTGGTGGCCTCTCTCTTGATGGGCGTCATATGGTAACAAAGATGAGTTATCGATTCCTTCATACTCTCACAAACTTAGGCCCTGCACCTGAGCCTAATTTAACAGTTCTCTACTCAAGCAGACTTCCAAAACCTTTTAGAAATTATTGTGCCCTTATGTCGATTAGGAGTAGCAGTATTCAGTATGAGAATGATGACATTATGAATGAGGTTCATGGTGATGACTATGGGATTGCTTGTTGTGTATCTGCTATGCAAATTGGTAAGCAGATGCAGTTCTTTGGAGCAAGGGTTAATCTTGCCAAAGCTCTTCTTTATGCAATCAATGGGGGGAAGGATGAAATTGATGGAAAACAAGTTTCTCCTGAATTCGCTCCAGTAACTTCAGAGTATCTTGATTATGAAGAGGTAAAACGGAAGTTTGAAACTATGTGTGATTGGCTTGCTAAGCTCTATGTCGACACCCTCAATGTAATCCACTACATGCATGATAAGTATAGTTATGAACGAATTCAAATGGCCCTTCATGATGAGCATGTGGTAAGGACTCTTGCAGGAGGAATTGCAGGTCTCTCTGTTGTTGCAGATAGTCTGTCAGCAATGAAATTTGCAAAAGTTAAAGCTATAAGGGATGAACATAATTTAGCAACTGAATATGAAATTGAAGGGGAGTATCCCGCTTTTGGAAACAACGATGAAAGGGTTGATGATATAGCAAATTGGATAGTTGGGATGTTTAGCGATAAATTAAAAAAACATCACACCTACAGAAATAGTATTCCTACCCTCTCAGTTCTTACGATTACAAGTAACGTAGTGTATGGAAAGAAAACAGGGAGTACTCCTGATGGAAGAAAGAGGGGAGAACCTTTTGCACCAGGGGCTAACCCTATGCACGGCAGAGATAAGAAAGGTTCTGTTGCGAGCATGAAGAGCGTAGCTAAAATCCCCTATAAAAAGGCAGCTGATGGCATATCCTACACATTTAGTATAGTTCCGTCAGCACTAGGTAAGAAATTAGATGATCAAGTAAGTAACCTTGTATCCCTTCTTGATGGATATGTTATAGAGAAAGGGCACCATATCAACGTGAACGTTATTGAAAAAGAAGTGCTTCTTGATGCAATGAATCGGCCTGAATTATATCCTCAGCTCACCATTAGAGTAAGTGGATATGCGGTTAACTTTGTAAAACTTACAAGGGAACAACAACTTGATGTAATCAAGAGAACGTTCCACACAACCCTTTAATAATACATATAAGGAGAGAGATATGTCAGTAATTGGAAGAATTCATTCAGTAGAAACTCTTGCTGCCCTTGATGGACCAGGGCTCCGCTATGCCCTCTTTTTACAAGGGTGTAAGATGCGATGTTTGTATTGTCATAATCCAGATTCATGGTCAACTCATCGAGGAGAACAGAAGTCTGTTGATTCTATCATTAAAGATGTTCTCTCTTATCGCTCTTTTTTAACCAATGGAGGCCTCACCATCAGTGGTGGTGAGCCTCTATTACAAAATGAGTTTACTTTAGCCCTTATTAAGGAAGCAAAGAAAAATTCTATCCATACAGCACTCGACACGGCTGGCAGTGTCCCTTTAGAGCTGAGCAAAGAGATTCTTGATGAAGTTGATATGGTATTACTCGATATTAAAAGTATTGAAAAAGAACAGCACATCAAGCTTACTTGCCAGAGCAATGATAACACCCTCGACACCCTTAATTATCTTGAATCAATACATAAGAGGGTGTGGATTCGTCATGTATTAGTTCCAGGAATTACTCAAAATGATGCTCTGTTGCATAGATTAGGAAAGTTCTTATCTTCTTACTCGTGTATTGAAACAGTAGATCTTCTCCCCTTTCATCAGTTAGGTTCGTATAAATATAAAGAGTTAGGAATTCCTTATGCCCTTAAAGAGACAAAAGAGAGCTCTATGAGAGAACTTCATCATGCTCAACATATTCTAGAAATGTATAAAATCAATGTTACAAAAGAAGAGAGAGTTGGATAAGGAAAAAAATAATTATTCTCCCCCTTTCTTATGATATACTCATGAATTGAAAACTAATAGTGAGAGGAAGAAATGGAGAAATTAGACATCATGAAACAAGCAGCAGAGCAAGCCAATAAGACTATGAGAGAGAACATAGGGGGCCCTTTTGGCGCTGCTATTGTTAAAGATGGAGTCGTTCTTGCTGTAACGAGTAATAGTGTTCTTAAAGATAATGACCCTACAGCTCATGCAGAGATTAATGCAATTAGGAAAGCAGGTGAACTGTTGGGAACTCATGATTTAACAGGTTGTGAACTCTATGCAACAGGGTATCCTTGTCCTATGTGTTTAAGTGCAATTATTTGGGCAAATATTAAAACAGTCTATTATGGATGCCAGGCATGGGAAGCAGAAGTTGTTGGCTTTAGAGATGATATGATTTATACCTATCTAGAAAAGAATCGCTCTGATGAAAAAGTTTTACATTTAGAGCAAGTAGGTCATAGTGAGTGTAAAGCTCTTTATGATAACTATGCGAAAGAAGCGAAAGAGGTCTATTAAAGGAAAAAGTTCTGATTCTTTTCTACTCCTCTATTCTTTTACAACCAGGCCCTTCAATTTTGCTCTTTCCCCCATTGATAGGGCTCACATTTATTTGTGTGCTAATTCTCTCTTTTAAGCCACTTACATGGGAGATGATACCAATGAGTTTTCCTTCTTGTTGTAAAGATGATAATGTTTCTAAGGCTGTCTCTAGCGCCTCTTCATCCAAAGTTCCAAACCCTTCATCTAAGAAGAGAGAATCTACTCGTACTTTTTTACTCGACATTTGAGAGAGGCCTAGAGCAAGGGCGAGGGAGACAATAAAGGTCTCTCCTCCTGAGAGGTTTTTAATAGATCTCACTTCTCCTGCTTGGTAATTATCTACTATGTGTAATTCAAGTGGTTCAAGAGTGTCATGAAGGAGGAGATAGCGGTCACTCATCTTGTTGAGTTGCCCATTAGCATGGTCTACCATTAATTCAAAAGTAATCCCTTGAGCAAATTTCCTATATTTCTTGCCATCAGCTGAGCCTATAAGATTATTAAGGCGACTCCATTTTGAAACTACTTGGCTTACTTTAGTGATCTCGTTTTGTTTTTCTAATCCCCTTACTTTAATTTTTTCATTTTCATGTAAGGTTGTGTTTATAGATGCTTTCTCTTCTACTACACTCGTGAGTTCATCTGTGAAAGACTCAACTCTACTAGTAAGCTCTTCTAGAGAATCATCTGTGATGTGTTTTCCTTTTTCTTTTGTAAGAGATGTTGTTCTACTTGAGATGTTTGCTTTTACCGTTGTGTTTCTTTCATCTAATGCTTTCATCTCGTGAGTAAGTTCTTCTCTTTGAGGGAGAGAGAGGCGAGAAGTGATAAATTCTTGTTCGTCAGTAAAAGAAAAAGAGGCTAATGAGGTAATAAAGTTTTTCTCATCTGTCGCTAATGTTTTCTCTTCTTTTACTAATTTTTCACCTTCTGTTGTGATGGCGGTCTTGAGATTGTGAATCTCATTCTTAATAGCGGTGAGTTCTTCTCTTATCTCCTTTTCTTCTCTCTCAGCTTTCCCAATAGTGTCATAGAGTTTTTTCTCTTCAATATCACAATCTTTATCTAAAAAGAGGGTAAAGCGCTCATCTTTGTCTCCTTTACATGTTGTCTCTAAGAAAGAGATATTTGAGGAAAGTTCTTTTTCTCTCTCTTGATCATTAGTGTATATGAGTTGTTTCTCTCTAATGCTTTGTTTTATGCTATTAATCTCTTTTGTGATTGATTCTTTTTCTTCTACTTTTGCCATATAGCTTTTTAGTCGTTTTGTTAATGTTTGTAATAACTCTTCTTCTTCCTTATCTAATTCAACTATTCCTATAGTACTAAGGGTACTCTCTAAAGTTTTTCTTTTCTTTTTATACTCTTCAGTTAGGTTTTTTATGTCTTTATCGAGTATTTCCTTAGTGCTTTTGCGTTGCTCTATGGAACTTGAAGCGACTTGTATCGCTTGTAATTGAGTTGCTAGTTTTTCTTTTTCAGTTTCAGTTTCTTTTTCTATTTTTGTTATTTCTTCTTGTTTTTTTTCTAAAGCGTCTATGAGTTTTGTGATATTTTCAATTTCAATATCGATTTTCTCTTTAATTGGGATATTTCCTTCAGCAAAAGGGTGGTGGAGGGAGCCACACAGGGGGCAAGGAGAGTTGTCTATTAAGAGAAGTCTCTCATCTTCAAGTTCTTTGATCTTTGATTGATAGGCTTTTTCTTTGATAAGATGCTCTACTTCTTTATAGTATTCTCTTAATATTTTCCCATTTAAAAGAAATTTAAAATTACTGTTTTCTTCTTCAATTGTTTTATGGAGTCTATTAAAAGTTTCTTCTTTTTCTTCATAATTTCTTTTGAGTTCAAGGAGTATTGATTCCTTTTCTTCAATGGAGGCCTTTATTGACTTACTCTCTGCCTCTTTATGCCCTATGTTGTCTTTACTTTCCTTCAAGTGTTCAAGTTGGATTTCAATTCCTGTTAAGGCGCTGTTGAGAAGATTATCTTGAGTATGCTGTTCTAAGAATTGTTCAGTTGTCTTTAACTTCTCCTCTTTTTTATGGAGTTCTAAAGAATTTGTTTCTATTTCTGATTTTTTGAGTTTCAACAATTGTTGTAAAGAGGTGTGAGTCTCTTTTTCCTTAGTGATAGTTTTTTCCTGTTGTTCAATTGTTTGGTCTAATGAACGAACTTTTTTAATAATTTCTCTTTGAATTATTTCGTTCTCTTTAGCTTGTTGTGTGTGGGCCTCTTTTGCTTTTTTCTCTCCCTCTTTTTTTTGTTCAGATAAAGAGAGGGTAGTGATTCGTTCATTGGTATCAATAATAAGTTTTTTTGTTAAAGAGAGGGCTTCTCTAAGTCTCGTTAACTCACTATATGGTGTTGCTAATTCTGTTGCCTTGATCGCTTTTTGAAGTTTCTCTCTTTTGGGAGAAAATTCTTTTATTTCTGATGTAATAGAATTTAACTCTTGATAGTATTTTTCGAGTTCTTCTTCTATATTATTGATACCCTTATGCCATTGAATACCTTCATTTAATGTGTTAATCGTCTTTCGCAGCTCTTTTTCTCTTTTTGCATATGTTGTAATGAGGTCTTTTAATTGCACTTCTTGGTCAGGAGAAATTGGGTTTATCTCTTCAAGTTGGTTTTTTAGGATGAGGAGTTTTTCGTTCTCACTTTTGTGTTTATCGAATACTGCTTTAGATATTGTTGTGTATAATTCAGTTCCTGTTATCTGTTCAAGAATCTTTGATTTCTCTTCAGCTCCTGCTTTTAAGAATATATCAAAACTTCCTTGAGCGAGTAATATAGATCGTGTGAATCGATCAAAATCCATTCCTGTTTTTTCTTCAACGACAGCAGCAACAAGACTCTTTTTTGATTCAATAATCTTATTTGTCCTTGCATCACTTATTTCGTGTGTTGCATCTACTAAATTCCCATCTACTTTGTTTCGGGCTTTATGTTGAGCCCAGGAGCAGCGAAAATGACCGAGAGAAGAAGAGAATTCTACTTCACTTGAACATTCATATGTGTGACGAGACATAATTTCATTTCCACTTGTAGTAATTTTACCAAGCCTAGGAGTTTGTCCATAGAGAGCTAAACACATAGCATCAAGAATTGTTGATTTCCCTGCCCCTGTGGGACCGGTAAGGGCAAATATTCCGTTTTGCGTATATTCTGGGTGGGTGAAATCTATAGACCACTGTCCATAAAGAGAGTTTAGGTTTTTAAAAGTTAATTTTAGTATTTTCATCTTTCCCTATTCCTTCAATGTATCATCATTGTCGATAGTGAACATAATTTCTTTGTAGGATTGGATAAGTTCTTCCCTTTCTTCATCTTCAATATGTGCTGCCGTAAGAAGCCTCTCAAATACTTCATATTCATCAACATCGTCAAGAGTTTCATTCTTATAGGAAGAGTGCAGTAGTGAGTTTACAAGTTCTGTATCTTTTATCCTTATAATAGAGAGAGATGAGGCTTCTATTTGTTGTTCTAACATTACTTTCGCCTCTTTTGCATTAATGTTTTTCCCAAGTTCTATTTCAATCCAGGCGTTACTTTTTTCACTTATAAGAAGGTCTATCTTGTGTTGTATCTCTTCTAGTGAACCAACTAAGCGTACTAGTGGTTGAAATAGAGGAATAGGGTGTTGTTCTACTGTTGAAGAGCCTCCTTCAAAGGAGATGATCAATACTTTCTTTTGTTCTTTAGCCTCTGAAAATCCCATTGGAATGGGAGATCCACTGTAACGAAAATGTTCTTTTCCTCCTACCTTTTGTTCACTATGGAGGTGCCCTAGGGCAAGATAATCTATAGATGAGGGGAAAATCTCTTCATGTACATAGCCAAGAGATCCTACATACAAGTCTCTTACTCCATCTCCTGTAGTTACTGTTCCTCCAGCACTAAAGAGGTGGCCCATTGCAATGATTGGGATGGTAAGGTGATGTTTTTCAAAAAGTTCTTTTTGTTTTTGTTCTGCAAATAAACATACTTTTTCATAGTGGTTTTTAATACCTAAGATAAGTTTGCTATTTTTATCTTCTATTGTTTCACCACTTTCTGCTGTTCGAATATCTTTATCTCTAAGGTAGGGTACTGCACAAACAATGAGAGTCGGGATGTTAGTTTTATCTTTTAAGATAATCACCTCTTCTTTTGCTTCTTCCCTCATTGCCCCTACTACAAAGACGTTAAGTGTTTCTAGAAGTGCTTTAGGGGCATCAAGGAAAGATGGAGAGTCATGATTTCCCCCAATAATAACGACTGAATGGCACTGAGTTGTGGACACTTTATATAAAAATCGATAGTAGAGTTCTTGAGAGCGATGGGATGGAAGAGTTGTATCAAAAACATCTCCTGCAATAAGAAGAACGTCGATATCTTCTTCTAGAATAGTATTAACAAGCCAATCAAGAAATAAGGTAAATTCTTCATATCGTTTCTTTGTATATAAATTCCTTCCTAAATGCCAATCAGATGTGTGTAGTATCTTCACCGTCATATGCTCCTATCCCTTTATTGTTACATACTAATCGTGATGAGTCGATGAGGGAAGATGAGAAAGTTGTTAGTTAGCCTTTTTACTTTTTTTAATCAAAGCAAGGAGAGGAAACTCTTTTGGTGACCTAGAAAACTATGAGAAAATACTTTAAGTATCTAAGAAGATAATAGAATTATGATAAATTTGTTTATTTATAATAGATTTATTATAATAATCCTCTTTTATAATGATTTTATTTCTTTTTGGGTGTAATATATTGATATTATGATTAAAATAATGATTTTATAAGGAAGTTTAATGGAAGTACATACTGTAGAGTCTCGTCCAGCTGGATATGCTTATGTTCTAGAGACGTTACATCTAAAAGGAATGCCTCATTGGCATAGATCCTATGTCTCACTTTTGAAAACTCAAAATAAGAGAATTCAAGATGGAATTATAGTACAAACCTACTCGTCACAATATTGGCCTGGAGAGGGTCTTGTCTCTCATCTTGAGTTCGCTTTGAAATATGATGGGGTAAGTTTAAGTTTATTAGCTCATATTTTTAATCATATGAATCAAAAAGAACTTAGTGATTATCTTATGAGTAAACCAACAGGTAAATACGCTCGAAGGCTTTGGTTCTTTTATGAGTTCCTCACAGATAACAGACTTCCTGTTGATGATGTCAAAATTGGCAACTATGTCGATGCATTAGAGGGCAAAGACTATTATACAATTTCTTTAGGAGAAAAGTCTTCACGTCATCGTGTTGTTAATAATCTTCTTGGGCCAAATAGTTTTTGTCCTATTATTAGAAAAACAGAAGAACTTTCTCAACTAGATGTAGAAGATTTTACTGCTAGATGTGAAGCTATTGTTGCCTCTTATTCAAGAGAGTTAATTCGAAGTGCACAGAACTACTTTTATAATAAAGAGACGAAATCATCTTTTAGCATCGAACATATTAATCCTAACGCTAGTAGAACAAGAGATTTCATCTCTTTGTTGGAGCTTGCTGGAAAAGAGGACTTTATTGAGAAACGTAAACTCATAAATCTTCAAAATAGGATAGTTGATGAGAGATTTAAAGATGATGAATATAGGAATTCTCAGAATTATGTTGGGCAGAGTGTCTCTTATCAGAATGAGATTATTCACTTTATTAGTCCAAAGCCAGAAGATATTTCATCTTTGATGTCTGGTTTAATAACATCTCATCAAATGATGATGAATGCACATATATCTCCAGTAGTCCATGCAGCAGTGATTTCTTATGGATTTGTGTTTCTTCACCCATTTGAAGATGGAAATGGACGAATTCATAGATTTTTAATTCATAATATCCTCAATTTACATCATATGGTTCCTAGCAATCTTATGTTCCCCATTTCTGCTGTAATGCTTAAGAACCCTCATAATTATGATGACTCTTTGGAGGCTTTCTCACGACCTTTGCTTACACATATCGATTATATTCTCGATGAAACAGGACGTTTACAAATCAAAAATGAAACCTCATTATGGTATAAATATATAGATATGACGTATCAATCAGAGGTTTTGTATTGGTTTGTAAATAAAACGATTGATGAAGAACTCGTTGAAGAACTGAATTTTTTGGCAAGTTACGAAACAACAAAAAAAGCAATACAAGCTATTATTGATATGCCCGACCGCCTGATTGATTTGTTCATTAAACTCTCTCTTCAAAACAAAGGAATCTTATCAACTAATGAAAGATCTGCTTATTTTGATTTCTTAACAGATGATGAACTTGCTAAGATGGAGAAGGCAGTAAGAGAAGGTTATAATAGTTCTACATAAATATAAGAATACTAAAGTGGAGAATCTTTTTAAGTGATTTATGATACCTTACTACGGTGATTTGTGGTATTTTACCATAGTAATTTGTGGTAAGAGTGTATTGGAGGTAAGGGGAATCGAACCCCTGACCTATAGATTGCGAACCTATCGCTCTAGCCAACTGAGCTACACCCCCAATTACTATTCATACGCTATATGAGGGAGAGTAAGTTAGTCAATAGATTTTTGTTTTGGTTGCAAAAAAACCTTTTACTATCTATCAAGCTTACAAAAGAGTTGCGTCCTCATTTTAAATACCTTGTAAGAAAAGGTGAGGGCAAAACAAGAGAAATAAGAAAGGCGTCAATCCTTCTTGCTGTAGATGAATCCTGAGGCAGGAAAAGGACTAAGGATGTGGTGGTTGCAGTACGGCCCAGAGAGTCAGTATTACTAAAAAGGACTCTCTTATTTGTAATAGCTTTAAGTTCTGGAATTTTCACAATCACAACCAAATTATTGAATACAAAGACTCAAGGGATGCTAGATTACTAAGCTCCAATTGTAGTAAAAATCACTTCACAACGGTATAAGGCAAAATATAAAGCATTTGAAAAAGCAATTTAATATAGATTGTTACTTTTTCCACAGAGGACTCTGTTCCCAATTTTCAGGAAATCCCATCCTCTCTATTGGTATTGAGGGATATTCTACTAATAGATTATTTAATCGAGTTCTCCAACTATATTCAGGTGCAATCTGCATTAGAACATAGTTGATAATTGTTAAGACACTGAACATTTTATTATTAGTAATCTCTATGGGGGTGTGCCATTCTGAATATTTATTTTTATTTGGTAATTTGGGCTTAATCTTTAAAATACGATTCCATAACCTACTATGATGTGCACAAACATTTCTCGTTTCATTAAGAGTAAGTAACCAGGAAGAAAAAACGGCATCTACAACATGAAAATCTTTTGCCAACATTCCCATAAGGTCTCTATCAATTTTTCTACACAAAGTCACAATTTTCCCAAATGTCATAAATTCTGCTGCAATCCATAATGGAGGTCCATCATGAGAATCACCATACTTTTCTTCAAAATGTGTTACTGCATAATCTTTACTTTTACTTATTTCTTCACAAACTTCATCAGTCCATGTTTGAAAATCTTCAGGACTAAATTTGGGGAAATAGTTCCTCTCTAAATATGCAAAACTTCCATATTGTAAACAAAAATGATTAGTAATTCTTGTACGCAGGGCAATCTCAATTAGCTCTATTGCATTAAAAACGAGTAATCGTAACTTCCTATCAAAAGTGTATTGCTGCCATACCATTTCAAAAGTTGTTCCAGACTTAAAAACGTCCTTCTCACATTCCCTAAAAGGATATAAATAACTGCTAAAACGATAATAGCTAATATAGGTAAGTTTTTCTATAATTTCCTGTTCTGTAGCTATCAAACCACGAGAGATAAGTAGTTTTGCTTGTTCTTCAACAGTAAGTACAGGCTTGTCATATTTCATTTCAAACAGCATCAACCTTCAAAAATAAAAAACCCACCGAATTACGCTTGACTAGCAGAGGCGCGGCGGGTGTGCTAACTGAAGTATACTATAGGGTTCCTATTGGGTCAAACGTTCTGGATTACTAAATCACAAAGTTTGAAATATTGTTAATGAATATGGGTATTAAGAAAGATTAGGAGATCCTTGTTGTAGATGAATCCTAAGGCAGGAAAAGGACTAATGATGTGGTGGTTGCAGTACGGCCCAGAGAGTCAGTATTACTAAAAAGGACTCTCTTGATGCACAGAAGGCTGAAATGGCAATCAAGAGGAAAAAGAGGAAGCCTCCTTTCGTCTCTGCAAAGATAACAGAGGACATCGAGGCCCATATTATAGCGATTACCTGTTTCAGCCCTCTCTTTTCAAATTAAGTGGTTGCTAGATAAGGAATATTTAGCCGTGGAGAAGGTGATCCTATTATGAATCACCTCTATACATAGAGTATCTCATCCCTATTTGAGACTTTTCCTTCAAAAGAAGCATTCAGATTTAGAGATTGGAGCCTAAGCATGGAAGTTGGATTGATAGAGCAGGTGTAAAACGCTCAGCTCTGACCCACCCAATGCTTGGCTTATCGAAGAGCTATGAAACGAGGTGATGAGCTGATCCTTTTAACCAAAAAGGTGTCGACTGGTAATTCAATACAGATGATAAAAAGAGTAAAACTCAAGTCCCTCCACCCTCTGATTGAATTGAAGAATTAGGTTTTACAGGCTACTAGATTATATTTCTGTAGATTCTTCATTAAAACCACCCATGGTTGTTTGGGTGGTCTATATAGTCTTTCTTACTAAAAAACTTCACTTGCTGCTTGATAGACAATTCTTAGTAAATCTTCAATATCACCAAGGTCGGTACTACTAAAGGCAAGTCTCAAGAAGGAGTTCTTAATAGATATTGTCCCTACTTCATATTTATCGAGTAGATAGAGTCTTAGTTTTTCAGCATCTCCTTTACAGGTAAATGACATGAAGTATCCTGAGTTAAAAGGAAGTGGGGTCAAATATTCATTCCCTCTATAGGCTGCTAATGATTTTTTAAGAAGATTATAACGAACTCTCATCTTCTCAACCCCAGCTTTCTTTTCTTCTAAGTAGGTAGGGCTTTGCATTGCAGCGAATAAAATAGATTGAGCAGGTTTTGAGCAAGAACTTACATCCCCTCGGATTGCTCCCATCGTTTTCTTTACTAAAGCTTCATAATGGTCATTAGTTAATCCTTTGCTATTGTAAGTGAGGAATCCTACTCTAAAGCCCCATACCATTTCTTCTTTTGTTGCTGCGTCTCCTTTGACTGTGAGGATATTTTCATGAGCGTCACAAAGAAGGGAGAAGAGAGATTCTCTACACACATTTTCTTCGAAGAAGAGGCCAAAGTAAGCATCATCTGTAAAAATGAGAAGTTTTTTCCCACTTTCAGCTTTTTTAATTAACATATCAACAAGTTCTTTTGCTTCTGTTTTTGTTGGGGTATAGCCAGTAGGGTTGTTTGGGAAGTTAAGAATGAGCGAGACTTTGTTCCCTTTTGCATCTTGAATTGCTTGGCTAAATCCTTCTATGTTAAGGCCATTATCTTCATTGAAAAGAGGTGTGGTGATAGTTACAGCTTCTCTTTGTTCACTAAAGATAAGGTTATAGTTTCCCCAATAGAAATCGGGAACAATAACCTCATCACCTTTATCGAGGAAGAGAGAGAATGCGATACTTATTGCATGGGTGAGACCCGAAGTTACAACAGGAAGGCTTGTAAGCTTTCCATTCATTGTTGGATTCTTTCTCATCATTTCTTGGAGCCAGACTTTTCTTAGTCCCATATCACCTGCAGTAGGGGCATAGGGGAAAATATCATTAACGGCAAGGTTGTTAGTGAATCCATGAAGGACTGATGGGATATGTAATGCGTCATTATGTTCAGTTGCGATGCCAATGGTTGCATTGTATAGCTTAGCTTTTTCTTTTGCTTCTGCTGACTGGCTAATAATTCCTTTGGGGAAATACATTCTCTTACCATAATCACTTAATAATTGTGAAATAATGGTTCCTTCTAATACACTGTTAAGATCTTTTGCTAATGGATTCATACAATGCTCCTTTTTCTTTTGTTCTTCTCAATCATCATACAGGGAGAAACTACTTTAGTGAAGAATAATTATACATCTTTCTTATCGATATCTATTTAAAGAGTTGACCAGAAAGATTCTTCAACGGTATGGTAGGTGAATATGAATGAGACTAACTTTACCACTATATTTTTTGATCTTGATGGAACTCTGCTTCCTTTTGAAGAGAGCACTTTCATGGAAGGATACATTTCTCTCTTTGCTTTAAAATGTCAACAATTAGGAATTGATGAAGAAGTAGGAATAAGTGCCCTGTTTCTTGGATTAGAGGCAATGAGAGTTAATGATGGAGTGCACACGAACGAGAGGGTCTTTTGGGATATGTTTTTCTCAGTAGTAGGAGAATATAAAGAAGAAATATTTAATTCCTTTATAGAGTTCTATTCAGTTGAGTTTCCCTCCCTCATTGCAACAACCTATCCTTCTTCACTTGCAAACAAAATAGTCCAAGAAGCTAAATCAAAAGGATATCGACTTGTACTTGCTACCACTCCAGTATTTCCACGAAGAGGAACATTGGAGAGAATGAAGTGGGCTGGGTTAGACCCTTATGACTTCGAAATTATTACTACCTACGAAGATTATTCATTTACAAAACCCCATCTTGGGTACTATAACCAAATTCTTAGTGAAATGGGGGTGAAAGGTGAAGAAGTTCTCATGATAGGGAATGATATTAGTGCTGATGGCGCTATTGCTGAAACTGGCGCTCGATGTGTATTCGTAGCAGACCATCTTATTAACCAAGAAGAGGTAGATATTAGTGATGCTGAAATCTATTCTCTTAATGGATTATATGATTTTATTAAACAACTACCAAATATAGAGAAAAAGGATCGTTTACTATGAAAGAGCTTTCACAAAAAGAATCTATCTTAAAGAAACCATTAGTAGCCTATTCTCTTGCTGTATTCTGTACCCTACTATGGGGGAGTGCTTTTCCTTCTATCAAATTAGGGTACCAGCTATTTAATGTTGCCCAGCAAGATGTTCCTTCAATTATTGCTTTTGCCGGTTCTAGGTTCACTCTTGCAGGAATTCTTGTCCTTATTATGCGTCTTTTCTTGAGAGCAGGTAGTGATAAAAATCATCTTAGTGTGAAGCAGTGGAGTCAAATTGGTTTGTTAGGCCTTCTTCAGACAACTGCTGTGTATATATTTTTCTATATATCTCTCTCATATACAACTGGAGCTAAAGGGGCAATTCTCAATTCACTATCAGTCTTCTTTAGTGCAATACTTGCCCATTTCTTTTTTAGTAATGATAAAATATCTCGCACTAAACTTATTGGAATTCTATTAGGATTTGTGGCTGTTATTCTTGTGAACTATGAAGTTGGCTTTGGGTTTGACTTCTCCTTGAAAGGGGAAGGTTTCATGATTATTGCAACTATATTTGTCTCACTAGCTTTTATTGTTAGTAAACGTCTTACTAAATTCGCAGACCCAATGCTTATTGCAGGAAGTCAATTAGCTTTTGGTGGACTAATTCTCCTCATTATTGGTCTCTCTTTTGGGGGATCTTTCCCGAAAGGTCCTTTTAAAGCATATTTGTTGTTGCTCTATTTAGCAAGTTTATCTGCAATTGCCTTTTCTGTGTGGACGAGTTTATTGAAGTACCACAATGTAAGTACTATCACTGTCTACAACTTTCTTGTCCCAGTTGTTGGAACTTTTTTATCGGTTGTTATCTTAGGTGAAAAAGTGTTCCAAATCCAATACCTCATAGCCCTTCCATTAGTAGCTATCGGAATCTATATCGTAAACAAAGAATAAAAAGTTGACCACGGTCAACTTTTAGTTGACCTCTAGAATATCATAGTTTACTCTCATGAGATAAAGAGTCATGGGGGAAATTATGGTAATTGTCGTTCCTATAAAGCAGGTACCCGAAACAAGTAATGTTGTACTCGACCCGATTACTGGGGTAATGATACGAAGTAGCTCAAAAGCAATTCTAAATCCATTAGATTTATATGCAATTGAAAGCGCCCTTCAGATAAAAGAATCTAGAGGGGCAACTATTTATGCCATTTCAATGGGCCCATCTAGTGCAATTAAAGTTCTCAAAGAAGCAATTGCCATGGGGTGTGATGAAGGCCTTCTCCTTAGCGACAGAGCCTTCGCTGGCTCTGATACCTGGTCTACCTCATACACCTTAGCTAGTGCAATAAAAAAAATAGGAAAAGTTGATCTTATTATCACTGGAGAAAAAGCTACTGATGGAGATACTGGACAAGTGGGCCCTGAAATTGCTAGTTGGCTGAATCTTCCTGTTTCTACATATACCTCCCATATTCTGGAAGTAGAAGAAGGTTCGATTAAAGTAAAACGACTTATTGAAGAGGGCTACCAAACAGAAATCATCCAAACTCCTTGTCTCCTCACAGTTCTTAAAGAGATTGCCTTTGTGAGACTTGCTACCCTCAAAGGGAAAAAGAGGGCTATGAATACCCCAATCCCTATATGGGGTGAAAAAGAGTTAGAGCTCGATTCATCTTATCTTGGTCTTAAGGGTTCCCCCACCAAAGTAGTGAAGATTGAACCAACAAAAGTTGCTCGTAGTCCCATAGTAGTAGAGGCGATAGAAGGAGAATCTGTTGTTAAGGGCGTTTCTTCCCTTATTGAATTTTTGCAAAGCAATAACGTCCTTACAAAGAGAGGCTTACATGAATGATGTCTGGATTTTAGCTGAACACACTAATGGTGTTATAAAAGAAGTAACGTATGAGCTGCTGAGTTGGGGTAGATCCTTAGCAGATGAGCTAGGTAAGTCACTCGTCTCTGTTTTACTCTCTTCCCATACTTCAGATGAAGATCTTACCTCTCTTATCGCTATGGGCTCTGATTCTATTCTCTATGTAGAAGATGACTCTTTAAGATACGCTGATTGTATAAGATATTCTACCGTTCTTAAGGATCTTGTTGAAAAAGAAAAACCCCAAATATTTTTAGCTTCAGCTACTACTACAGGAAGAACTATTATGCCCTACCTTGCAGTAAAAATAGGCTCTGGTCTTACTGCTGACTGCACTGAACTTTCAATTGAAAAAGAGAGTAAATTACTCCTTCAAACTCGTCCTGCTATTGGTGGAAATATTATGGCGACAATAAAAAGTCCCAACCATACACCTCAAATGGCAACACTCAGACCCAAGTCAAAGAAGCCTTTACCTCGAGATACCTCAAGAAATGGAAATATTGAGAAGATTGACTTTGATACCACATCAATAGTCTCTCATGTTGAGGTCTTAGGTATAGAAGAGCTTGTTGATGACCAAGGGGCCATTGAAGAAGCGGCCATTGTTGTCTCTGGTGGCAAAGGATTAAAGAAAAAAGATAATTTTGTGTTAATTCATCAACTAGCTCACCTGTTAGGGGCAAAAGTAGGAGCCTCAAGAGAAGCTGTTGATAGAGGATGGATAGGATACTCTCATCAAGTTGGTCTTTCTGGCAAAACAATCTCTCCTGAACTCTATATGGCTATAGGAATTTCAGGGGCTGTGCAGCACCTTGCTGGAATAAAAACTGCGTCACATATAGTTTCAATAAATAGTGATAAAAATGAACCAATTATACAGATTTCTGACTTTGCCCTTGTAGGGGATTTGTTTGTAATTATAGAAGAATTAAAGAGGCAACTTGCCCAAAGAGAGGTTCAAGATGACTCATTATAATCGAGTAACAAAAGAGATAGTAGAGGAGCTCATTAACGCTCTTGGCCCTTATAACGTCATTATAGACTCAGAGAAGATGGAGATTTATTCTCACGATGAGACGAGTATTGAACACTACGCCCATATGCCTGAAGTTGTAGTAATGCCACAAAGTAGTGAACAAGTAGCTTCAGTTATGCGTATTGCTACAAAGTATATTATCCCTGTAACTCCAAGGGGAGCTGGCTCTGGGTTAAGTGGAGGGGCTATTCCTATCTATGGTGGAATTCTTTTATCTGTTGAAAGAATGAACCGAATTATTGAAATAGATAAAGAGAATTTAGCTGTAACATGTGAAAGTGGAATTATTACGAATGATTTAAATGAGAGCTTAAAGAAAGAGGGGCTTTTCTTTGCTGGCTATCCTATGAGTCTAGAAACATGTTTCCTAGGAGGCAATATTGCCGAAAACGCTGGTGGTGGAAGGGCGGTAAAATATGGGGTGACAGGAAGGTATGTCCTTGCCCTCACCGTTGTCACTCCTAGTGGTGAAATAGTTCATCTAGGGGGAAAAATTACAAAGGATGTTAGTGGATACGACTTAAAACAGCTCTATATTGGCTCTGAAGGAACCTTGGGAATTATTACTGAAGCTACTATTAAACTTCTTGGCTTACCTAATGCAAAATCAGATTTACTCGTTCCTTTCAAAACTGCCCAAGAGGCGATAAGTGCAGTCTCTGTTATTATGAGGGATGGAATTATTCCAACAAGCATTGAATTTATGGACGGCCCATCAATACAGATGTCGATGGACTATCTTAATGAACATCTCCCTATAAAAGGTGTTGGAGCGATGCTTCTTATTGAAATTGACGGAACAGATGAAGCAACTGTCGAGCGAGAGTTACTCAGAGTTGGTCAGTTATGTGAAGACAATGGTGCTATGGAAGTTTATATTGCCGAAGATTTTTATACTCAAGAGCGTATTTGGGCAGTAAGACGCAATATTGCTGAAGCGATTAAAATCTACTCACCAATTCAAAGTCTCGAAGATATTGTAGTTCCTATTGCCTCAATTGCCAAAGTACTTCCTGAGCTCGATAGATTAAGTGAAGCTCATCATGTAAAGATTGTCTGTTATGGGCATGCTGGAGATGGGAATCTCCATGCAACAATTATTAAACATCCCTCTGATACAATGGAGTATTGGGATAGAATTGAGCCAGTTGTCCTTAAAGAACTCTACCATTTTATTGTCTATTCTTTAGGGGGAAAGATAAGTGGAGAACATGGAATTGGGTTAAAAAGAAGAGGGTTTCTTAAGGAAACAATGGAGGAGAGTGAATACAATCTGTGTATTACTCTCAAAAAGGCTTTTGATCCATTGATGATAATGAACCCAGGGAAGATTATTGACCTATGAAACAGACTCAAACAAAAGGGGAAAAAACAAAGGAGACAATTTTTCAAAGTGCCCTGTTTCTTTTTAAGACTCAGGGATTTAGTGAAGTCACCATACAAGATATCACTCATCATGCTGGTATTGCGAAAGGGAGTTTCTATACATATTTTTCAACAAAGAGTGATATCATAGTAAAGGAGTTTTGGTTAATAGATTCCTATTATAAAAGTATAGAAGAAGAAATCCTCAGTCTTGATAGTGCAAAAGAGAGATTACTCCAATTTACCCATAAACAAATGAGCTATGTAAGTGAAATAATTGGGGTAGATCTTTTAAAAATACTCTATGCTAATCAAGTAACTCAAGAGGGGAGAGAAAAAGTTATTATTGATAATAAACGATTCTGGCACTCGTTCATTGAAAGAATCATGCAAGAAGGAATAGAGAAGAAAGAGATTACTTCAACCCTCGACTCTTACACATTAGCACTCTACTTTAATCGAGCAATGAGAGGACTGCTTCTTGATTGGAATATTAGTTCAGGTTCTTTTGATCTTGTGAGGGAGAGTGAGAAATATTGTAAAGAGTTTATATTACAGACTTTTATTTAACATATTAACT
>SABI01000211.1 GCA_009929055.1 Spirochaetia bacterium
GAGTGAAACACTCCACCAGGGCCCCCATTCTCCCCATATACTTGTCGAAAACCATACTGAAGGGGAATCTTCCAATCTTCATCCCATAACTGGAATCTATTTCCAACTTCAATAGAGGAGATGATAAAATCGGCATGTTTAAAGGCAGCTCTTCTATCTGTTGTAGCATTAACTGTGTAAGAGAGGTTGTGTTTTACCATAAACTCTTTCGCACGTTTCAATACACTATTTAAAGCAGTTTCGTTGATATCGAGGAGGGTTATTTCACTTCCCTTCAATACGGGACTATTGAAAATATCACCAAGCATGCCATACCCGAACTGGAGACTTCCAGCACCTACAAGAACGATTTTCATATGTTTCTCCATTACATTAGTTTATTTTATAGAACCTTCTACCATTCCTTTAATGATATATCGTTGAGCAAAAAGATAGAGAACAATAACAGGAAGCATGGCTATAAGAGTTGAAGTAAGAATCAAATCCCATTGTTTCAAATATGCTCCTGCAAAAGCAGTAACTGCAACAGGAATGGTTTGAACTACACCATTAGACCCTAACAGGAGTAATGGAAGCAGATAGTCATTCCAGATCCAAATTCCATTGAGAATCAAAACTGTCACAATAATAGGCTGCAATAGAGGGAAGATGATAGCGAAGAAAGTTCTTCCTCTAGAACATCCATCTATAGTTGCTGATTCTTCAAGCTCATAGGGAATGTTTTTTATAAATCCATGAAAGATAAAAATTGATAAGGGAGAACCAAACCCAAGGTAAGCAAACACAATTCCAGGAATAGTTCCCAACAACCTAATATTAAAAAATCCACCAACAACTCTCAGCCATCGAACGAGAGGATACATAAGAACTTGAAAAGGGATAACCATAGCAGCAACAAACCCCATAAAGAGAACTGTAGCCCAAATAGTTTTATTTCGAACAAGAACCCATGCAGCCATCGAAGAGAAGAGTGCTATCACTATGAGTGAGAAAAAGGTAATTAATGTGCTATCGACAAAAGCTCCTAGGTAATCAACTGTTGAATTGTTGAATATCAACAACACGTTGACCCAAAGTTGGTTCCAATTGTCAGGAAGGGCAATTGCATTAAAGATTATTTCTCTTGATGTCTTTGCAGAATTTAGAACAACCATTCCAAAAGGTATCATAAATAGGATAAACAGAATAACTGTAACTACTTCTAAGAAGATGAGACCTACTTTACTGCTTGGCTGCCATTTACTTTCTACTTGTACTGTTTTCATCACATCTCCACCTCTTTCTTTTTATTCACAGAAACTTGTATTAAAGAGACTACAAGGAGGACAATAAAAAGAACTACTGCCTTTGCTTGTGCTTCAGCCATCCGGTTAGCAGTAGCTGTACTGAAGATGTTCATAGCAAGTAACTGACTTGCTTTAACTGGTGTATCAAGAAATCTTGTAGCTGGCCCACCATTTGTCAATGTTAAGTTCATATCAAATTGTTTGAACGATGTGGTCAAAGTTAGAAAGATTGAGATAGTAAACGCATTTGCCATCATAGGAATTAAGATACGAAACACTCGGGTAATATAGTTAGCTCCATCAACATTAGCAGCTTCCATGAGTGAAGCTGGAATGCTTTGAATTGATGCTACATAGATCAACATGATGTACCCTGCATATTGCCATGTATTTACAACTGCCATCGTCCAAATAACCGTGTTAGGTAAGCTTAAAAATGATATTTGGAGAAATGGAATAGAAAGGGTTGTTCCTAAATCTACAACAATATTGTTCAAAAGGAACTGCCAGATATACCCTAAGACAATCCCACCAATAAGGTAAGGGACAAAGAATCCTGCTCTATAAAAGTTTCTTCTGCGAAGTTTGCTCGTCACCATTAAAGAGAGACTAAAACTCACAATATTAACAAACAAGATATTAATGAGTGTAAAGAAAATGGTTATTAAAAATGAATAAAGGAAATCAGGAGAGGAAAACAAGCCTGCAAAATTTGTAAATCCTACAAAGGTAATATTATTACTCACACCATTCCAATCGGTCATAGAATAGTAGAGACCAAAGAAAAATGGGATGATAATAATCATCAAGAAGGCAAATAAACAGGGTGCTAGAAAAAGCACATTAACAAAACGGCTTTGCTTCATTGTATAGTTCTCCCGTTGTCAGCTATTAAAAGCTCTTGCAAAAGAGTTCACTTCTGCAAGAGCTAAAATCACTATTATTTGAGGTTTGCGACTGCTTTGTTCATATCCGCAATAAATTGGTTAATATTGTTAGGATTTTGTGCAAATAGGTCGAAGATAGGCCCAAAGATATTTTGTCCAGCACCATCAGGTAACATACCGAAGAATACGCCGTAGTTGCCGCCTCTTGCGTTAGCTTCCATCAAAGCTTGGCTAAGCTGGCCAGAAGGTTTAAGGGTAACTGATTTGAAAGCTGGAATCATACCTGCTTTATTGACCATGTATTCATGACCCTCTTTAGTCATTGCAATTGAAGCTAAGAAAGCTTTTGCAGCTTCTGCATTTGGACTTTGAGAATTAACACAGTACCAGCTAGGAGCAAATAGATAGAGACCTTTCTGTTCTGTATCTAAGAATGCATGAGGAGCATAGCCAATTTCAAATTGAACGCCGAGTTGTTTTAAGTTAGGATCTACCCAGTTTCCTTGGTGTAAGAAAGCTGTTCTTCCTTGAGCAAAGGAACCTACTTGATCATCATAGCTACCATTAAGAAGAATCTTTTGGTCAGCATATTTAAAGAGTAATTGGAGGTATTTTGTATATTGGAGGAAACGATCTTGGTCTAAGCTTCCATTAAGAGCTTTTTTAATAACACTTGTATCTTCAAATGCAAGTCCACCACCCCAATAAGCAGCAAGGTTATGCTGTGCAGCAACCCACCACATTCCACCAGCAACTGAAGCAGCCATTGCTACTGGTGCATCAATACCAAGTTCTGCTTTTTTAGAATCAAGAAGCTTGAAAGCTTTTTCATACGCTGCTCGTGTTGTAAGAGTTGCAGGATCAATTCCAGCTTTCTTTAGGATGTCAGCATTATAAGCTAAGCCGTATCCTTCGATAGCAACTGGGAATCCCATTACTTTGCCGTCAACTTTAAAAGCTAAGTCTGTATCACTTACCCATGGTTGATCACTAAGATCAGCAACATATTCTTTCCAAATATCATAGCCGCCCTGTCCTTCAATCATGAAGATGTCAGGCATTTGTCCAGATTGTACCTTAGCTTTCATAGCCCCACCGTAGTCTCCACCACCACCGAGAGTTTCAACTTTTACAGTTACCCCTGGAGTTGCTGCAGAATATTGAGCTGCATATGCATCAATTGCATCTTTTATTTCAACTTTGAGCTGAAACATATTTACCGTAGCTTCACCTGATTTCTCAGCAGCTCCGGCACCAAAAACCATACTTGCTACAGTGGCAAACACTAAGGTTAATGCCAATACTTTAAGTAGTCTTTTTTTCATGTATTCTCCCCTTTTTGGTATAGTAGATATTACAAATAAACACTCTAAAAACTATAGGTGTTACGTAACATCTCTTTTTTCAGTATACCACCAAATATCGTGGTGTCAACGAAATTATTTTTTAATTGAGAGAAACATTTCTATCAAGAATTATAATGTAGAGTTTATTCAAAGAGAGTTTAGACAAAGATTTTTAGAAAACAATCGTATTAATTACTATGTAATACATTTAGGAGAGATCAGACTCTCATCTTACCAGCCTACACGAGCTTTAAGGGTAAAACTATCATGTTCTTTGGTTTCAATTTCAGGAAACACATAAGTAGCCTCCATTTGGAGGACCCTTAGGTCAATTCCTATTCCAGCTGAATAAGCTTTCCAATTATACCCTCCACGAAGGTCAAGGAAAGAGAATAATCTCACTTCTGCCCCTACTCTCATATGCTCAAGATAATAGGGACAACCCGATTTAATATCATCTAAAAAGGTAATTACATCAACTATATCTACTGCAATGGTAGGTTGTAATTTTTTAGCACGTGGCAAAGACCATCCAAATCCTACATCTAATGACCATGGCAGTTCAAAAGAGAGTTGGGTGATAGAATTATTACTAGAATCAGGATCATTATATGGTTTATCTAACCTAATAATAGCCGCCATCTCGTTTACCCAAATTCCCATTTCATTATATTCATTCATCGTATAGTTATGATTAAAATTTCGAGCAACTGCCGATAGGCGAGAACCAAAAGGAAGGTTCAAGTTTAATCCAACATCAAAAGGAATTGCCCAACCAGCCCTTACTTTAGTACCACTTAGGAAATCAGCTCCTAAATCACGAATCTCTTCAGTGTAGGTGAGATAGGTAGGCCTAGCTACTATCCCAACATCAAAGGAAAAATAATCAGGCACTATATCTAGG
>SABI01000014.1 GCA_009929055.1 Spirochaetia bacterium
TACCATATTTTTCATAGATAAAGACAACTGGGACCTTATTTTCTTCATGAACAAGATTCTTAATTTTAATTTCTGGATCAACTTTAGTCTCTTGTGAGCCAACATCATTTACTTGATGGACAGAAGAGCAGACTCCACAGGGCAAGGCACACTCACTTTCACAGATTCCTGTAAGGAGAGCTTCTTTTGCTTTAAGCCACTCTTTTTTTAAGTAGAGTTTACTTACTCCTAAGCTAATAGAATCCCAAGGGAGGACTTCATTTAAAGGATATTCACGATAGAGGATAGAAGAAACATCCAAATTGTTCTCTTCTATGGCTTCATACCAGAGCTCAGGATGAAAATATTCATGCCACGCATCGAGTCTTGCCCCTTTATGATACGCACTTTCAATAACAGATGCTACACTTGAGCCTCCCCTACTCACAATTCCTTCTATGTATGAAACAGCAGGGTCGTGATAAGAGACCTTAGCCCCTTTTACTTCATTCATAATAGCTCTTTTAATTTCATGTAGGTGTTGCTGACCAACTTCTTTTTTCATCATAGATGCGTACTGGAAAGGGGTATGAGGTTTTGGAATAAAGGTTCCTATATTAATATTCATATTAATTCGAGTAACCTCTCTTATTGCTTTAAGGAAAGAAACTATTGCCTCTTTTTCTTCTTCAATATCGACAAAAGGGAGACCTACCATAAAGTAGAACTTTGCAGATTTCCATCCCCTAGTCTTTGCTTCTTGAATAATTGATATCACATCTTCTAAAGGGACTTCTTTGTTCATTGCTTTTTGCCATTTTTCTAATGGTGTCTCTATAGCAAAGGTGAGGCCACTTTTTCTTACCTCTTGAAGTGATTCTAAAATATCGAGAGAGAAGGAACTCACCTTTAAAGAAGGGAGGGAAAAAGAGACTTTATAGGGAGAAAAATCTTGGTTCAACTGAGTGATAATCTCTTTTAATTGGGGATGATCTCCACTAGAAAGAGAAGATAGAGTAACTTCTCTATACCCAAACTCAAAAACTTGTTGAGCTACTTCCTTATAAATATGATTTATGGATTTTTGTCTGTAAGGTTTATAAAATTGTCCAGCATGACAAAAACGACATCCATTAGGGCACCCTCTCATGATTTCAACGACTCCATGATCTTGGGCTACTTTAAAGTGAGGCATAATAAAGTTATGGGTTGTGGTGTCATTTTTGGTGCTAAAATTATCATCAATGCTTCGAGAGGTGAATTTCTTCCCACTGTAATAAAGCATAGGAAATTGTTTTAATTCTTCTATTATTGAAGTTCTCCCTTTGCCCTCTTTTCGCATCCTTTTAATGACTTTAAGAACTTCTATTAACCCATTTTCAGCTTCTCCAATATAGGTGAAATCAATAAATGGAGAAAATGGGAGGGGGTTCGTCACAGCTGGGCCACCACATATGATTATAGGGTCAACTTCTCTTCTATTGATTGCTCGAAGAGGAATATTCCCAAGATCTAACACTTGTAAGACATTAGTCAGACTAAGTTCATATCCAATGGAAAAGGCTACTACATCACACTCCCCTACAGGAATCCCATGAGTAAGGGTATATAAAGGAACTTCTTCTTTTCTCAAAAGGGCTTCAAAATCTGGGGCAACTGAAAAAATTCTATCACAGATCATCTCATCTTTTTCTTCAACGATAAGGTCATAGAGTATTCTCATTGCATTATTACTCATTCCTATCTCATAGAGGTCAGGAAAGCATAATCCTACCTTAAAAGAATCTTCTCTGAGAATTTGTGTTTTTCCATGAATGTATTCACCTGCTGTATAGCGAACAGGGTTAGCTATTGACAATAGTTTGTTACCAAACTTTTTAGTTATCTCTATTGTGTTCAATTATTTCTCCACTTAAGAAAAGAAAATGGTGGACCATAAGCCGGGTTCTGTGTTATGCAGTCATCTATCTAGGCATACTGTTACCAGTATGCTCGAGCGACCTACCCGCAAGAAATGGGTGGACAGCCCTCTTGCTGCTTGATCTTGCTCCTAACGAGGTTTACCATGCCAATTTTGTTACCAAAATTGCGGTGAGCTCTTACCCCACCATTTCACCCTTACCTCTTTCAAGGCGGTATATTTTCTGTGGCACTTTCTATAGCTTTACAGCTCCCGGGGGTTACCCGGCGTTATGTCCTATGGAGCCCGGACTTTCCTCTAAGGTGCCCATAGTGAGCACCCTAGCGACTGCATGGTCCACCAAAATTATTATAATTTACATAAAATCACTGAATTCATCATCATCTACAAAATCAGATAATCCAGCTTCTTCAATTTCAGAATCTTGTAAAGCAGAGGTAGCGAGTTCTTCAACATCAGCTTCTTCCCAAAACAATACTCTCGAGCAATAGGGACAAAATCTAAACTCTTCTCCCTTTCTTACATCATTCACAAACTGAACAGGAAGAGTCATGTGGCATCCTTGGCAGACAAGGCCATGGATAGGCACTATTCCAATACCAGCTTTATTTTTTATAATTCTTTCAAATTTAAAAAGGATAGATTCATCAATACCAGGAGTAAGGAGTGCTTCTCTATCTTCAAGTGCTTTTACTTCTTTATTTTTGTTATCAAGAAGGGCATCTTTTTTCTTAGTCTCACTTTGAACTTCTTCTTCTTGAATTTCCATCAATTGTTCATGTTCTTCAATTTGTTCACTAAGTTCATCAAGGTATTTTTCTTTAGCAAGCATACTTTTTCTTAAAGATTGTTCTTTAAGTGAAGCATCTTTAATTTCTTTTTCTAAAGCTTCATACTCTCTTTGGGTTGAGATTAATTCCATTTGCTTTTCATACGTTTCTCGAGCAACTTCAGCTTCATCTAGTGCGATACGGAGCTTTTTTAATTCATCTGTTGTCTTTTTAATACGTTCATGCTTTTCAATATAAATCTTTTTCCCACGATTTAATAATTCCTCTTTTGTTTTGAGGGCTTTAGGTATTTCTACAATTTCATCAAGTACACTAAACTTCTTTGCGAGAACGCTTTGAAGATCTCGTAACTTGTCAAACACTTCCTGCATATCTTACTCCTGCTTTTTTATAAAAAATCTTTGAGCCGTCGACTACGTTTGGGGTGTCTAAGGCGTCGCAATGCTTTTGCTTCAATTTGTCTAATACGTTCTCTTGTTACTTCAAAATACAGTCCAACCTCTTCGAGTGTCAATGAGTAACCATCTTCTAAGCCAAATCTCATCTTTAAAACTTCTTGTTCTCGAGGTGGAAGGGTTTTTAGAACATCTTCTAATTGCTCTTGTAGAAGGGTAAAAGCTGTTTGAGTAGCTGGGTTTTCTACATCCTTGTCTTCAATAAAATCACTAAGAAGAGAATCTTCTTCTTCTCCAACAGGAGTTTCAAGGGAGATAGGCTCTCGAGCTACGTTCTTTACTGATTTTACTTTAGCAGCAGTCCAACCTAGTTTTTCTGCTATTTCTTCATCGGTAGGCTCTCTTCCGTATGTTTGCATTAACATTCTTGATTCTCTTACTACTTTGTTAATTTGTTCAATCATGTGCACTGGTACACGGATAGTTCGAGCTTGGTCACTAATGCTTCGTGTAATAGCTTGTCGAATCCACCAAGTTGCATAGGTAGAGAATTTGTATCCTTTACGGTATTCAAATTTTTCTACTGCTTTAATGAGGCCAATATTTCCTTCTTGAACTAAATCAAAGAAGTGGAGGCCTCTATTGGTATATTTTTTAGCAATACTCACGACAAGACGAAGGTTGGCTTGAATGAGGCGATCTTTCGCACTCTTCATCATCTCCCTTCCTCTCATAATCTCTTTTGCATTAGAGATAATATCGCTGCATGTCTCTTCAAACTCATATTCAATATTCTTCAGAGCTTTTTCGGTCAATTGGATGTCACGAATAAGATCTTTTATTGCATCGCTATTCATGTTTAATCTTTTTTCAAGGATACTTCTTTGAGAAGGGACTGCTAAATTTCGTCCTAAAGTTCGTAGTTCTTTTACACTATTAATACCTAGGCGTATCTCTATAGTATTCTTTTTGTTTTGAAGATTAATAATATTATTTTCAGCTTCAAGGTATTTAGAACTAAATGCATTAATTTCTTCAGGTTGAAGCTCTATTTTGGAGAGTTTTTTTAACAAGATTGCATGTTTTTTCATAATAGCTTCATCAGTAGCTAATTCAACTCCACTAACAATCGCTTTCTTTTTCATCTCGGTATAGGCTCTTAAACTATTTAAAATATCTTTCAATATTTCTTTATAGTATTGTAGGTACCTCTTTTGATCATTCATTCTCTCTTTTAATTCTTTTTGAGAAAATTCTAAATCTTCATCTTCAAAGTGGGTAAAAGCAACATCTGCAATAGTAGAAAAAGATGAGATAAGGACTCCAGATTTTAAAATTACATCTTTTATAATCTTTGCCCCCTCTTCCATTCGCATAGAGAGTTCAACTTCTTGTTCAGCGTTTAATAGATGTTCCCTTCCAATTTCTCTTAGGTAGAGACGAATTGGATCATCAACAGAACTATCCCCTTTATCACTGCCGAGAATGCCTGATTTTTTATAGGATCTGTCACGATGACTATCGTTATCGCTATCATCTTCAAGGCTCATTATTGAGGAACGACGATCATAGGAATTATCATCATCATAGCTTACAGGGATATCTCTTTTAGAGAAGTTTTTATCAACTCCATCATCCTCGTCTTCCTCGTCATCATCTTCATCATCATCCTCATCATCATCCTCATCATCATCTTCATCAAGGATGACAGGGTCGTCTTCAATGTCTTCAATACCAGGATCTTCTATATCATCAATTTCTTCTATGTCATCATCAAGAAGGTCTTCTTCACCATCTAGTTCATCTTCTAGTAATTCTGATGCGAGGGCAATACTAGAATCTTCTGCTAAAGGTTCTTCTTTTTTAATTTCAAGTTTCTCGTTGATTTTTTTCAAAAACTCATTCTCCATATCTCGCTTCTATAACCATTTGTTCTTATAAACAAGTAGTTCCTCATGACCATCACAATTTCACAAAAAAACAATCATATTCTAATGTTTCCATTATTTATGATGATAAGCCAATCTCAACATAGCAATTTTTTCATCAATTGCCTTCTTTTCATATAAAAGATCAGAAATATCTAGTGAGATAGTCCCATTTTTTGAAGCTACTGCTATAAGTTTCTCCAAATTTTTTTGTGACTTCTCTAATGTACGAATAGATATCCTTTTAAGCAACTCATCTATCACCTTTTGTGGGTTTTTTGAGAATTCTTTTGATTGAAAACTCATCGAAACCTTGTTTCTAAGAGAGGGATTCTCAATTCCTTGTAATATAAGTTCATCACTATCAATAGTCCCTTCACGTATTGCATCTTCTAAGAGGGTATAGATAGTAATAGCTTCAGAGTCTATAAGGTCAGAAATCTTCAATCTATTTCTTGCACTATAAAAAAGTGACCTATTATTCACTAACACCAGTAATGTATATAAATCTTGTGAATAATTAGTTCCTTGTTGTCCTTGAGATGAAAATGTATTAGCGGCCTCCCTCTGAAAAGCAGGCCTTTTAGCTCCCTTATTTCGCATTTCATGAATCAAGGTTGACTCATCAATTTGAAGATAACGAGAAAGCTCACGCAAATAAGTTTGCTGAACAATTTGAGAATCAACAGCATCTAAAAATGGTACGAGTTCATTAAAAATTTGCAACTTACCTGTGGCCTTAGTACTATCATACAATGAAAGATAAGAATGTACAAGATAATCGAAGCCGCTTTTTGTGTCACTACATGCCTTTAGGAGTGCTTTTTCTCCCTCTTTTTCTAATAATTCAGAAGGATCTTTTGCCCCTTCGAGTGAAATCACACGATTAGTTATCCCTAAACGTTCACATACAACAAGGGCCTTTTTAGTTGCTTCACGCCCAGCGGCGTCTCCATCAAATAATGTGGTGATAGTTGTAGCATAACGTCTAATAAGTTTTCCTTGGTCTTCAGTAAAAGCAGTACCTAAAGGGGCAACAGCAGTAGTAAGGCCTCCTTGGTGCATTGCTATAACATCAAAATAGCCTTCACATAAGATAACTGATGCCTCTTTTTTCACATCTACTAGAGATTCATAGAGGCCATACACTATTTCCCTTTTACGATAGAGGAGAGTTTCAGGGGTATTAATATATTTTGCTTTAGATGTATCACTTAAATCTCTCCCTCCAAAGGCAACTACTTCACCTCTCCAGTTCTTTATAGGGAACATTAACCTATCTCTAAATAGGGGATAAAAATCATTATTCTTTGAAAATAAGCCCGATTTTCTTAATAATTCATCACTATATTTTTTAGCATGCAGAAATGAGTAGAGCCAGTCTGGATCGTTTGGAGCATACCCAAGTTGAAATTTATCAATTGATTCTTTAGAAATATCTCTATGGTTAAGATACTCATTTGCCCCTTTACTAAAATCTGAATTAGTGAGTATGTAGGTAAAGCTTGCAGCTAGTTTGTTATACAAATCGAGAAGTGTCTCTTTTTCACTTCTTATTTTTTTTTCACTTTCACTCTCTTCGGCTATCTGTATGCCAACAGATTCTCCAAGAATTTTAATAGATTCAGGGAAATTAACATGTTCCATTTCCATAAAGAAATCAAATAAGGAGCCACTTTTGCCACATCCAAAACAATGAAAAAATCCTTTATCGGCTAATACTGAAAAGCTTGGGGTTTTTTCATCATGAAATGGGCAAAGTCCCCAATATCTATCTCCTTTCTTATTGAGGGTAAGATATCTGGAAACAAGTTCAACTATTGAGATTTTTGATTTAATTTCTTCAATTACATTCTGTGAAATTTTTGCCATATACTTCCAATATCTATTCTAGGATGATTTTACATCACTATTTACCTAATAAATGAAATATTTCTTCATAAATTAGTGGTGGATGTTCAACTCTTCGATTAACTTCAATCTCAATTTCTTCTTTTGTATGCCTCTCTCCTTTATTAATACCGGGGCACCACTGTTTTTCATTCTCCCACGTTTCCTTACTCTCTATAACAGATGACCAAAATGGGTAGGTCGAACATTGTACAGGACGAGCATCATAGACACTACACCCTTTTGAGGTAAGAAATATACAATCATGGTTAGGTCTCTCTTTTAATGAAATATAAGAAGTTTCTCCCATAGGTACTTTCACACAATATGTTTTGATGAATTCATCAATTGAAGTGTGAGTATAAGAAGTAAGCCTATCGAGGTCGTATTGAGAGAGAAATACAAACCCTGGTTCAACAGCACAACAATATAGGCAATTAGGCTGACAAGAGAAGGGAAGGCCATCTTTATAGAAACAATCCATCACTATGTCCTTATAGGTAAAAACGAAAGGTCTTCTTATTCAGAAGACCCGACGTATGGGGAGAGAAGGATTCGAACCTTCGAAGGCGGAGCCAACAGATTTACAGTCTGCCCCCTTTGGCCACTCGGGAACCTCCCCAGTAATAAACTACTTGATGACCTTATATAATTCTTATAGTAAAGTCAATAGCCACCTGTCAGATTCGAACTGACGACCCCGAGATTACAAGTCACGTGCTCTGGCCAGCTGAGCTAAGGTGGCGTTTGTCGATGTACTATACGAAAAACGCCCCCTTTTTGTCAAGCTCAATATCCCCATTTACTTAATAAATCTAAAATTTCTTGGTATGCTCTGTCATCACCACGGGTATGAATAGGCCATGCTTTATACTTATTAATTGCATATTGCAACAACATTACTGCCTCTTGTCGGTCATCCATTTTATTAAGATTTACAGAAGAATAAAAAGGTTTAAAATTTTCACCTCTAGAGCCTTCATAATAGAAATGTTTCTCGAAAATATCAGATTTTTCTTTGTTCCAACTCTTTTCCATCGATTTTATTTTTGAATTTCTTTTTGATGCATCCCAATTTCGATCCCATAATATCTTTGCAAGTCCCATAAAATGGCCAATATAGAGTTGATCTGGTTCAATAGTATCGATAGCTTTTCTTGTTACAGAGACGGCAATTTCTTTATTTCCATAGCTAATTGGCCAACCAGGGAGCTGGTAGTATAATTGACCAATAAGATACCAGCCTACTGTCTGCTCTGTATCTTTAAGATCGTTTACAACATATTTTATCGTTTCTCTGATAGGGTCTGCTTTTGAAAGAGCATTTAATGGTCCTTTTGTTTCTCCCCAACGACCAATATTTGACCCTTTGTAAACATAGGCAGGTGCATTCTCAAACAATTCAATTGACTTGTCTGCATAGCGCTCCCCTTCTTCAAATAGGGCAAAGAGTTCATCCTTGCTTGCCCCGAGGGCTTCAACTTCATCAGCAAGAGAGAGTGTCACTTTAGATAATATAAAATAGAGGTCACTCTGTTCTTTTTTATCTGATGTTTCTGTGAGTGTTTTTTCAGCTAAAGCTTTTGCTTCATCGAGTTTATCATAGGTAATAAGACGATCAATTTCCTTTAATTGTGGGCTAATTGAAGCAAAGAGCATTGTTGCCATACTTAATAGGATGGCACCCATAAAAACAGTTTTTTTCATAATTATTTCCTCATCTTTAGGTTATTCTACAATACCATAGAAAGATGTCAATATAAGATATTCATTTTATTATTGTTCAAATAGGTCTTTTCGAAGAGTTTGGGTCCCTTCTTGGTATACAGGGATTAATTTCTTTTCATCTTCATCCCTATACAGGAGTATCATCACCCTCACAGTTTTCTCCAACATCCCATCAATATCTGGTTCACTTGAACAAAAAAGTGGTGCTTCCCCTTTTTTACACCTCTCTCTATATGCAGTAGCAGGGTTAAGGGCATGTAAGTCGGATGTGATAGTAAATTGAATAGTAACAACATCATCAATAACTATTTCATTAATTTCATAAAGCGTGTTGATAAGAGAGGTTACTTTATCTCTCATCTCTTCTTTAGTATCTATGTGTAGTTGGGTAGCGCCACGAAGGGCATAGAGTTTTTTCATCCTTTCTCCTTGTCTAGTTAGATGGTGATTATTATTCCTGATGTGCTAAATGTAATAAGTAATTGAACAATATATATACAAAAGAGAGAAATACATATTTTGATTATATTTTTTATAAATATTCCCACTAGGAATATATGATCTTTGATGAGAAGAAGAAAGATGAGGCCTACGATATATATTCCATAGAGAATAGTAGTAAGAGATAAGGTGACAACAATGGTACCTAAAAGGGAATCATATGTTGCTGTGACAGGCCACCATAGTCTCATTAAAAAAAGAGTCATAAAGAAAAGAGTAAATAACATGAGATATGTGAGCACTTTTTCACTAAAAGCAAGTACTCGTCTAGTTCTTACCATATAGATACTATATCATACTTAGAAAGTTTTATAATATAGGAAATGAGCCCCTTTTTATTATAAGGAATTTTAACATTTTATTGCGTGTTACGCAAATTTAGCTTACAATAACAATCAATTCTATCAATTATCAAAAGGATGTAGTATGAAAAACGCAATTGACACATTAAAAAAGCTAGGTATATGCCCTCCAGACATCTTAATTCCTCGGCCACACGTTGATCTAAAAAAGTGGGCAGTAGTTGCTTGTGATCAATATACTTCTGAACTCGATTATTGGAAGCGTGTCTCTTCTTACATAGGAGATGACCCTTCAACCCTTCGACTTATCTACCCAGAAGTATATTTGGAAGAATCTCATCCTGAAAAAAGAATCAACGATATTAACTTTTCAATGAGTGAATACCTTAAAAATGATATATTTTCTTCCTACCCTTCTACCTTTATGTTAGTTCATAGAGAAATTGAAGGTGTGAGTAGATGGGGATTAATGGTAGCACTCGATTTGGAATATTATGATTATGCAAAAGAATCTCGCACCCCAATAAGGGCAACAGAGGGGACAATAGAGTCTCGCATTCCCCCAAGAAAGTTGATCCGTAAAGATGCTCCACTAGAGCTCCCTCATATTTTAGTCCTCATTAGTGATAATAGAAGGGCAATTATTGAACACTTTATTAAAGAAAAAGAGAGATTAGAAAAAGTCTATGATACTGACTTAATGGAAAAAGGGGGGCATATTACAGGCTATGCAATAGACAAAGAAGAGGACTTTACCCACATAGCTAAGGGTCTCACTTCTCTTTTTGATGCAGCAGACCAAAAGAATCCTCTCGTATATGCAATGGGAGATGGAAACCACTCTCTAGCTACTGCAAGATCTTGCTGGTTAGATATTAAATCTACTCTCACAGAAGAGGAACAAAAGATTCATCCAGCACGCTACGCCCTTGTGGAAATAGAGAACATCTATGATGAAGGGCTCACCTTTGAACCAATCCATCGTGTTCTATTTCAAACTCCTAAGGAACTCTTTTTTGACACACTAAGCAATTATTGTGACACTTTCGTTGTCGAAAGTATCGATTCCCTTGATGATATGATGAAGAGTATCCATACAACGAGTTCTACCCAAAAATTTGGGTACAATGACAAAGATGGGTACTATATCGTCACGATCCAACAGCCTACTTCTACAATAGCAGCAGGAACACTTCAGAGTGTGATAGATGAATTGCTTTCTAAGAAGATTAAAGGCCTCTCAGTCGATTATATTCATGGTGAAGATGTTACAGGACAACTTGGAGCAATGGAAGGCAACATCGGCCTATTTCTTCCTAGTATAAACAAACACACCTTCTTTGAGACAATAGTTAAAGATGGAGCACTTCCAAGAAAAACCTTCTCTATGGGAGAAGCCCATGAAAAAAGGTTTTATATGGAAGCAAGAAAAATTAAATAAGAGGTAATTAGGAAGAATGAATAATTAAGCCCACCAGTTTAGGTGGGCTTACTCTATTAATCAACCAAGACCAGACTTTCTTCTACTCATGATATCATAAAATACTGCCAAAAGGAGGATTGTAGCTTTTACAACATACTGCCAGTCAGCTCCGATGTTCATTAAGCTCATTCCATTATTTATAACTCCCATTACCAGTCCTCCAGTGATAGCACCGATAATTGTTCCAATACCGCCACTAGCAGCTGCTCCACCAATAAAACAAGAAGCAATAGCATCAAGTTCGAAGTTTTGACCAGCTTGAGGAAGGGCTGAGTTCATATAGGCAGTAAAGACCATTCCACTAAGACCACAAAGGAGCCCCATGATAACGTGGGTAATAAAAACGACCTGTTCACTATTTATCCCAGAGAGTTTAGCACTCTTAGCATTTCCACCAACTGCATAGATATATCTACCGATGACTGTATTATTTGTAATAAATACAAAAATTGCGGTTACTACCATAAGGACAACAGAAACTGTTGGAATTCCTCTGTAGGCAGAGAATTTATAAAATACAAATATTACAAGGGCTGATAAAATAATGATTTTGCCTAAAGTGTAACGAAAAGGGTAGACTGTGAAGCCGTGATTAATTTGATTCTTTCTTCCTCGTAGTGAAAAGTAAGTTAAAGCAACAACTATTAAAATTGCAACTACGATAGATAGTCCGTCAAGGCCCCCAATTTCAAATCCTTGTATATTAAGAGAACCAGATGCTATTTGTTTAAATTTATCATCAATAAGTGATATTGGGGTAACATTAGTGATTATATAGGTGAGTCCTCTAAAGAGTAGCATACCAGCTAGAGTTACTATAAATGCTGGTATATGCATATATGCAATCCAAAATGCTTGGAAAGTTCCAATCAGGGCACCAAGGATAAGGGAAAGAATAAGAGTTGGGACTACCCCAATACCTGTATTGTAGATCATTGCACTTAAAGCACCAAGGAAGGCAACAACTGATCCTACTGAAAGGTCAATATTTCCAATAATAATGACAAGAACCATTCCAACAGTAAGTATTAAAATATAACTATTTTGAATAAATATATTGGTAATATTACGGGGAGTAAGGTTTACTCCACCAGTGAGGATAGCAAAGACTATCAATATTAGTCCAAGGACGAGAAACATCGAGAATTTTCTTAAATTCTGTTTTGCTAATGTAAAAAATGAAATATTTTCTATTTGAGTTGCGCTTGCTGCCATGAATTCCTCCTAATCTACCAATGCCATTTTCATAATCCCTTCTTGGGTTGCTGTTTCTCTAGGGATTACCCCTTTAATCTTTCCTTCATTCATTACATAAATTCTATCTGACATACTTATCGCTTCAACAAGCTCTGAAGAGACAACAATGACACTCTTTCCTTGTTTCACCATATCGTTCAGAATTGAATAAATTTCGAATTTAGCCCCTACATCAATCCCTCTCGTAGGTTCATCTACAATAAAGATATCTGGAGAAGCGAGAAGGCATCGACTCAACACGACCTTTTGCTGATTTCCACCCGATAAATTTCTTACTATCTGGTAAATTGAAGGAGTTTTTATATTAAGAGCCTTTCTTAGCTCTTCGGCTTTTTGTGTTATTAAATCTTTATTTACAATACCTCTTTTAGAGAGTTTTGGTAAACTTGAATTAGAGATATTTGTTTTTACATCCTGTATAAGAATTAATCCTAAATTTTTTCTATCTTCAGAAACATACCCTACCCCCGTTTCTATCGCCTTCTTAGGAGTGGAGAGATTTACTTTTTCTCCGTTTAGAAATACTTCTCCAGTGGCACCATACCCATAACTATTGCCAAAAATTGACATCATAAGTTCTGTTCTTCCAGCCCCCATAGGGCCACAGAAACTCACTATCTCCCCTTTTTTAATAAAGAAGGAGGCATCATCTACAATTTTCATTGTATGATAATCTGGGTGGTAGACACTCCAATTTTTTACTTCAAAAACAACATCTCCAATTTTGGGTTCTTTCTTAGGAAACATATTTTTCAGTTCTCTTCCTACCATCCCCTTAATAATTCTTGCTTCAGTTACTTTCTCTGATGTGCAATCTATGGTTTCAATTGACTGCCCATCTCGTAAGATTGTAATAGAGTCTGCAACTGATAAGACTTCATCTAATTTATGACTAATCATAATGCAGGTAATACCAGAAGATTTAAATTCTTTTAAAAGAGAGAGAAGTTTTTGACTTTCATCATCGTTTAAAGAAGAAGTAGGTTCATCAAAAATTAAGAGTTCAGCATTTAAAGATATAGCCCGAGCAATCTCAACCAACTGCTGTTTTCCAACAGACATCTTACTCACAATTGTTTGAGGTTTCTCATGCAATCCAACCCTTTTTAGTAAAGGATAAGATTCTTGCAAACATTTGTCCCAGTCAATAATTCCAAACTTTGTTTTCATATGACCAAGAAATAAATTTTCATATATTGAAAGATAAGGAGAGAGGGTGAGCTCTTGATGAATAATAGCAAGACCATCTACTTCACTATCTTTAGTACTTCGATAATTTGCTACTTTCCCTTTGAAGACAACTTCACCTTCATAGGTTCCTTTAGGATATACACCACTAACAACGTTCATAAGGGTAGATTTACCAGCACCATTTTCCCCTACGAGACAATGGATTTCCCCTTTTTTTACCTTAAAATCGACGTTATCTAGGGCTCTTACCCCTGGAAAATCTTTTATTATATTTTTTACTTCTAAAATATATTCATTTTTCATCGCTTAAACCTAATGTTGCGACCTTAAAACAATAGTTATAAGATCGCGTTTGTATTCACTTATTCAATGATTTTCTTAGCGAATTTGGTCAGCTTTGTAATATCCACTATCGATCATAACTTTCATGTAGTTATCTTTAGTAACTTTAACTGGTTCTAATAGATAAGATTTTACTACTTTTTTACCAGTATCATAGCTTGTGGTATCGAGTCTAGCACCTGGAATATCAGGAGTTTCACCCTTAAGGATAGCATCTGCTAATTTAACTGCAGCTTTTGCAAGATCTCTTGTATCTTTAAATACTGTCATTGCTTGTTTGCCATCTTTGATAAATTGGATAGAAGCTAATTCACCATCTTGTCCTGTTACTACAGGAAGAGCTGTTCTGTATTTAGCATCAGTTAATAATGCTTCAATAATAGCTCGAGCAAGGGTATCGTTAGGAGCTAATACTGCATCAAGTTTATAGTTCTTAGCATCACCATTGAGTAAGTTTTCCATTCTCTGTTTTGCTAAGTCTGCTCTCCAGTTTTCTGTTGCAATTCTGGTAAAGTTAGTTGTATCAGAAGAAGCAAGAGGAGCTGGTCCAACAATTTTTAATACACCTTTGTCTACGAATGGTTTGAGTTCACTCATAGCACCATCAAAGAATACAAATGCATTGTTATCTGTAGGAGAACCTGCAAATAAGGTAATGTATTTTGGTGCAGCTTTGGTAGCTGTTGCTAATTTCAAATTCTCTACAATTGCACTCCCTTGGAATTGACCAACTTTAAAGTTATCAAAAGTAATGTAGTAATCGTATTGGTCAGAACCAGTAATTAATCTGTCATACGCAATAACTTCAACACCATCTCTGCGAGCGTCTGCAACTGCTGTTACAACACCTTCATTAACTGAACCAATGATCAACAGGTCTGCACCTTTTGTGATAAAGTCAGAAATTTGTGCATTCTGTTTTGTTTGGTCTGCATCACCGAAAGTTGTTTCAGCATCGTACCCAGCAGCAATAGCAGCTTCTTTCAATGAAGCTCCATCCATCTGCCATCTTTCAACGTGTGTTTCAGGCATTGCAAGACCGATAAATTTTTTTGCACTTTCTTGAGCGCCCTGTGCAAAAATTGATGTACTTACAATAAGTAACACCATGAGAACCACCATGAATTTTTTCATACAAGTCTCCTTTGTGAATCGAAATGATATACTCCTCTTTAGTGAGTATATGAAGAGAATCAATAACAATAGTATCTCTACATTCATATGATAGGGCAGGTATGGTGAGGACGCAATAGTTAAAAAGTTACATCCATATCAAAAATTGACATTTTAGAAGTAAAGCAAAGAGAATATTTTATTTACCATGCTATTTCATATAAGCAGAGAAGAAACACCTATTACCCACTTTAAAGGAATCTATAGAGAGTCTAACTAGGGCTCCCTATTGAACAGATAGTTATAAGAGAAATCATTGTTAATCAATAAAACTCGACTCATCTCTCCTCTCTTGAGTGCGAGAGGTTCTCCTAATTGTCCAGCTTATATAAAACACACCTCCAGTGATAATCAAAGAACTGCTAAAAGCTATAATTAAAGAGAAAAAAGGGGAAAGAGTTTTGGGGAAGAATTCAATTTCGTTTCCCTCATCCTTCACAGAGGGGGGGAGAACCTCCCCTTGTTCTTTAGGGAAGATATAAAAAGTATCGCCAGAAGAAGAATATCCCACCCTATTCATTACATTTACTATTTGTTCGGGTGTATCGACAGTATCAACTTTCTCTTCTAATTCAGCGATGAGCCTTAATTTATCATCTAATAGGGTCTGATGAACGACAATTTGTCGTTGAATATAACGATTCATCCTCATTCCATTCTCTCCAAATAGGCCATTTATCAGGAAAAATAAAGAAATTGAGGTTATTATGAGACTAAATATAAACTTACCCAGATAATTCCTTGTCATACTTTCATCTACCAGTTATACTGCATTATATATCAAAAAGACAGTCTTCATCTATGTGTTTCATTACATACTGTCAAAGGTGAATAAAAGATATTATGAGTGCAAATAATGAAAAAAGACCAGCTATAATAGTTTTTTCAACAATAATTATTAGTAGCATAATTCTTGCCTCCTTAACTTACCTCTTTTATTTCTATTTCATCCCCTTTTACCAAATAGATATCGAAGATTTCTATACGATTCTTGTAAGAATTCTTCCCCTTATTATTGGGTTACTCCTCACCATTATTGCTTTAGTAGTTGCTCCTCTCAATATCCCTCACACCTCGAGCAAAGATGATGAAATCCCTATAGACAATTACACAGCCCCTTTATATAACCTTCCAAATGAAGAAAAAGAGATTATTGTATTAGAGACCACAGAGAAGGTTGAGCCCTCAGATATTCAAAGTTCTATTGTTCAAAACAAACTATCTCCAGTAGAGACATTGTATGTCTCTCAACTTGAACCAGTAAAGAGACCTCAAAGTATAGATGTTGAGGCAATTATTACCCCGGTTGTTGTTCACGACATTGATACAGAATCCCTGAGGACATCAATCGAAACAGAAATAGATATTGAACTGCACCCTTCTTATTCAAACCTCGATCGAGCAATCGACTTTAGTCAGTATCCATTCTCTATAGATGAAAATTCGAGCATTGCCTCTCTTCTTGAACCAATTGAAAAAAGTGAGAGTGTAGATTTAAGTGATTATATTGAACTTACTAAACAAGTAGAAGATTCTCTCGAGGCAGTCCTCAAAGAAGAGTTAAACGAAGCAATAGAGAGGGCCTACCCTCTCAGTTTTGCACTCCTTTCTCTAGAAGATGACGAAGACGATCTTATTGTTGATACTCTCTATAAAAAGTTGAGCCAAATTGGTATCGTCTACACAGATTCAAATAATATTATCTGTGCAATTCTCCCCTTTTATAGCTACAAAAGAAGTCAACTTAGCATCGCTTCTATTATTAAGAGTGTTAAAAAAACATACCCTAATAATAAAATATCTGTTGGTTTTTCCACGAGTAACGATCGAGAAGTAGAGCAACATGAAATACACAAAGAAGCTTCCCTAGCACTTGAATTAGCTATTGAACAAACGACCGATAGTATTATTGGGTTTGATTCGATAATCAGCTAGAACTATTCTTTTAATTCTAATGTAAAATGATCTCTGTCTTGGGCAAGAAACGTATCAGGAAAAACTTCTTGCGCCTCTTTTCTTAATAGTTTTAACTCTTTATTTGTATACCGGGGAGAATAGTGAAAGAGGCCCATCTTCTTTACTTCTCCCTCTTTTGCTATCTGTGCAGCTTGAGTACTTGTCATATGTTTTTTTTCGATAGCACTCTCAAGTAGAGAATTATCAAACATCCCTTCACACAACAACAAATCAGCCTCTTTAACATATGGAGCAATAGTAGGAGAGTATAAAGTATCGGTAACATAACTAAAAGTTCTTCCGTCTCTAGGAGATCCGAGAACCATCTCGGGAGTAACAATTGTATTATCCTCTAAGACTACCTTCTCTCCTTGTTGTAAAGTAGACCATAAGGGGCCTTTAGGAACTGAAAGTTCTATTGCCTTCTGGGGATAAAATACCCCAGGTCTTTTTTTCTCCCTCATCGTGTATCCTACACAGGGTTTTGTATGATAAAGGGGGAAAGCTTCAACAGTATATTCATCTGTTTCTACAATTATTCCAGGTTCAGCTGTTTTAACAATAATCTCATAATTAATATACATATCGAGAAGTTTTCGAGTTTGGTGAATGTAATCTGCTAATTTTGCAGGTCCATAAATGTATAGGGGATCACTCCTGTCTACTTGGGACGAGAGCATCAACATTCCGGGTAATCCTGTTACATGATCTGCATGCATATGAGAAATGAAGATTGCACTAATTTTCTTCCATTTAATATTGAGCATCTTTAAGGAAATTTGTGTTCCCTCTCCACAATCAAATAAAAAGAGTTCCCCTTCCCGTCGAACGAGTGCTGAGGTGAGAAATCTACCTGGAAGAGGCATCATGCCACTTGTTCCTAATACAAATACTTCAAAATTCATAATGAACAGACTACCGAGGAATCAATCTTGTTGCAACACTTCTAAGAGAGATATCTTCATAATTCGTCTCAGTGAGAACAAGACAAATATGGTAGCAATACCAATAAAAGTGAAGGAAATTGAAAAAATATCTGTATATGGAATAGTGACATCAAAGTCGAGGAGGTAAAAATTAAGTCCACTTAAAGTGCTTTTTTGCAATAATCCTAATACATAGGTAAAATTATTCGAGAGTAAAATTCCTAATAGGACACCGATAAAAATTGAAATAGTAGTAAGAAGGAGAATAGTGAAGAAAAAAGAGGCAATCAGTTGTCGATTCGTTGCCCCTAGAACTTTAAGCATTGCAATTGATTGTTTAGAATCTTCAACAATTTCATGAGCAATACTCGCAATATAGAGGCTAGAGATAAGGAGAATAACAAAGAATACGAAAAGAATCACTTGGCGACTGGTGACAAAATTTTGGTACACCTCCCTATTGAAATCAGAATAGAATGCAACTGGAGCATTAATTTTATAGGTGGTATTGAGAAGGGAGGCGATACTTTCTACCTCATTCTTCTTATTATTGGGTACAATTATTTCACTTAGCCCAGAATTGGGAAAAAGCTCAGCAGCATGAATTTGGTCTATAAAGATAAGAGACTCATCAATCTTTTCATATCCACTTGTATATAAGCCAACAACAGTTGCTAAGGAAGGTCTTACCTTAATATTTGTTCCTGATGGGAGGGTTATCATAGCTACATTATCACCGATACCCACTTCGAGAGTAGAGGCGAGCTGATGAGAGATAATTAGACGACTAAACCGAGATGAATCTATATTTAAAGGTTCTTCCATATTGAGGGTAAACTCTTTTTTCCTCAGCTCATTAAAGAAAGAGTTATCTACTCCCTTAATAACAACTTCTTTATTGTTCTTTTCATGGTAAATTATTCCATTCCCATTCCTTACATAATCGATACTCACAATACTCTTTTCTAAAGGAGTTCCTGTAATGAGAGACTGATCAAGTTTCGTATTTGAAAAGAGTTGAATGTGCCCATTTTGTAGAAGAATATATTTCAGAGTAATTCCATCTATCATCCCATCAGCAAATACAAGGGAGAGGATGAGGGGTATCATCAAGATAATAATTAGGAGGCTAAAGCGAAGGAGACGAACTCTTTCATAGGCTCTTTGATCTTTATGAAAGATAATTTTCTTTACATAAAACAATACAAAACTTCCTTGTTTCATAGCTTCTCTTCCAATGATCTATGGGTGAGGGTAAATATTTTCGAACACCTTGATGCGAGAGATGTATCATGAGTTACGAGTAATAGTGTTTTGTTCTCTTCCTGAACAATGTCAAAAAGGAGTGATTCAATACTACTACTACTCTCTTCATCCAACGAACCAGTAGGTTCGTCTGCAATAATAATATCTGGTGAGTTTATGAGAGCTCTACAAATTGCTACCCTCTGCCTCTCTCCTCCTGACAATTTTTGTGGATGATGGGCCATTCTATCGAGAAGCTCTACCCGTTCAAGTAACATGTAAGCTCTTTTAATGACACTCCTTTTACTCTCCCCTCTTATAATACTTGGGATGCAAATATTCTCTAAAGCTGTAAAATCTTCTAATAGAATATGGGATTGGAATACAAACCCAATATGTCCGTTCCTAAAGTGAGAAAGTTTTTTATCATTAAATGAAGAAAGTGGTGTTCCTTTAAAATATATTTCACCCTGAGTAGCTCTATCGAGCCCTCCAGCTAAGTTTAGAAGAGTAGATTTTCCGCATCCGCTTTTTCCAGTAATTGCGATAGATTCCCCTTCTACTACATCTAAATAGAGATGTTCTAAGATAGTTAGGGTCGACAACCCTGATGTGTATGTTTTTTCAACATCGACAAAACTCATTAATACATCATTCATGATTGAGCATCTCCATAGGTTCTAAAGAAAGAAGTCTCCTCGTTCCAAAGTAAGTAAAAAGAAATGAAACAATTATAACGAAGGATGAGATAATTGCTATCTCACTCACCGAAACAAAGGCATTAAAAGGATAGGAGAAAAAATTATTGTATCTACCGACAATTGCGTAATAGACTACGTTGATAAAAGAAAAAATTGAATCAATATTATGAGTCACCAGGAGACCCAACACAATCCCAATAACCACTCCACTAAGGGTAATAATCATACTACTGGTAATGATTATCTGAGAAACTCTCCCCTTTCTCGCTCCTAAAGCTCTGAGAATAGCTAATTCTCTCTCTTTCGCATGGATAAGTCTATTGGTAGAGTTTTTAATATTAATGGCGACGATAAAGAAAATACATAGAAGAAATACATACATCAATAATTTTTCTAAATAAAGGGCCGAATAAAAAGGGGCATGAATTTCTTGCCAGCTAGAGATTGTAGCTTCTGGATAGATCTCCTGAATCTCTTTTTTCAATGATGCAATATTCTTTGCCCTGTCATCAACAACATATAACCCATATACTATTTTTTCAGAGCCAATATCTTGAGTGACTTTGTCTATATCAATATAAAAAGTAGAGGAGTCAAATTCACTTAAAGGGGAATAGAATAATCGACTTATAGGAACTGTGAGGGATTTAAGGGTAAGTGAAACTGCCTTACCTTTCCCTAAGTAAGAAATATCTACCTCTTTTTGTTGACCTAAAGAGACAGCCTTATACAAAGAGTGGCCCATAATAAGATTGAATGAATTAGTCTCACCCATATCAATAATAGCTAAACGGTCACTTAAAGGGTTTTTCTCATTAAAAAGGGAAGGGCTCACTCCCCTCATGCGGGATGTTTGTGAGATTCCTTTCTCTTTATTTTGTACTATTACACTTGTTTCTATATAGGGATAGGCCCCTATTACCCCCTCGAGTTCATTGAGTGTACCAACAATCTCTTCTTTTGTGGTGCTTTGTAATAAGTTACTCACTTCAAGATGAAAAGATTCTATTGTTTTCATCTCTTGTATAAGAGAGTTTTGAAGGGAATTCATTACACTAAGGATAGAAATAATAGCCATCATCCCAATTGCAAGGGCGGCTACTATCACAAAAGAGATTACTCGGTGTCTATTGCTTTTAGAAAATGCATAGCGGGAGGAGATGGGTAAAATCACCATTATTGTTCCTTACGATATTCAATACTTAATACTCTTTTCCCATCAGAGGCATAGGTAACATCAGCATATGGTCGTTCTTCTTCAAACAAGGTAACGATACTCGTTCCGTCATCATTCAATCGTGTAGATTTTACCGGACTTTCATCAACAAATTGAGTAATACTTTTAACCACTCCATTCGTATAGTATCGCTCAATTCGTTCTGTTTTTTGTCCCTTGTTAATTTCGGTTGAATGAATAAGAGTCCCTTTTAGATCATATTCATAGGTAAGTTCTTTTATTTCCCCAGATTCATCTCTTTCGACATTAACTAGAGTAACATATCCTTCATCGGTTTCAACTGGCTCATCCATCATATCAAAAACTCTCTTAGCCCCTGCTAGCGCCATCATAACTCCATTAAACTGTTGAGAAATCATAGCTACGGGTCTACCTATCTGTCTAGCTAGCTGTAAAAACATAACTAAAGTTGCTATACCTGCTGCCATTGAACCCATTCTGCCAAGAGCAATGAGAGATGATCCTCCAATTGCAACTACTGCGTAATTTAAATAAGATAGATTACCTAAAAGAGGCATAAGGATTTGAGCATAAGTAGATCCTTTTGTAGCAATTTGACGAAGTTCCTCATTCTTTTGATTAAATCCGTCTATTACTACCTTCTCATGGCAAAATACCTTAACTACTTTCTGTCCAGCAATATATTCTTCAACATATCCATTTACTTGTGCCGTTTGTTTTTGGATGCCAATAAAGTATTTTCCAGTTTTTCCAGTTATAATAACCACTAAAAAACC
>SABI01000015.1 GCA_009929055.1 Spirochaetia bacterium
AAACTATTATGGTACAAAGTGATCATCTCTCAGTTGAAGCATACGGAGCTAAGGGAATAGGAGAATTAAGTACCATAGCAACCGCTCCAGCAGTACAAGATGCATATATGAAACACGATAAGATTTTTAGAACAAAACTTCCCCTCGAACATACTGCCTACAAGAAATAGAGAATAAGTTTATTTCACTACATTCTCTTCAATTTCTTTTCTTGCCCCCTCTAAGCCAACCATAAGTAGGCTTAAGAGGGCTTCTTCCATCTTCCTATGGGGATGAGAAACTTTTTTAGCTAATTGTTGGTAATTAGCAGGAGGATTTTTCGCTAATTCTACGAGAAGTCTTTTATCGAGGACTCTGTATGCAGGAAGGTTATGTTCTTTAGCAAGCATATCTCTCGATTCAAATAGCCACTTAAGATAGATAATCTCCCGTTTATTCATCTTTCTAAACCCAGGGAGTTTCTTCCAACCAGGGGTAATAAATTTCTTTACCCGTGCTGCTCCCTTTTGAATTTCAACATCTTCTTCACCCTTTTCTAACAGATTAATTTCTTTTGCTAGATACTCCTTAATTGAAAAAAGATACTCTACATCCTTTAAAGCATATTCAATTAATTGAGGGGAAATAGGACGAGTAAGCCAATTAGCTTTTTGAAACCCTTTTTTCCCACTACTCGCTTCATTATTCATTACTAGGGCAACAAGGGCACTATAATTACCTGTAAAGCCAATAAGAGAAGCTGCAAGGGCAACATCGTACACCCCTTTCATCTCAATACCATATTGCTTATATAAGAGAGAAGCATCACTAGAAGCATCAAACATTATTTTTTCTAAAGAAGTGTCTGTAAAAAAAGGAATAAGCAAGTCCATCGAAACTTTAAACGGGTCTATAAGAAAATAGTTTGATCCATCAAATAGTTGAATAAGACACAGATGTTCTCCGTAGATGTGTAAATTAAACTCACCCTCAAAATCTATTGCAAAAGAGGTAATTCCTTTTTCTTTCCAGTCACCCATTTGATGATTATATTTCTCATCACTATCAATCATTGAATATCTATACATACCTATCACTATAACAGAAATTAAGAGATGAGTGGAATACAACGACAAGAGTATGCTATTATCTACCCAATATATTAATAACAAGGAAAGAAGTATGGAATATATGAACAGAGAAAAAGCAATTGAACTATTTTTGAGTCTTGTTGCCATAAACAGTCCCTCAGGTCATGAAGAGAAAATAACTGAATTTGTAGTAACTTACTTACATGAAAGGAACATAAAAACTGCAATAGATGAGTATGGCAACCTCATAGCTTACCCTTCAAAAGAGTATAAAGAAGAGGCCATCCTCTTCTCTTGCCATCTCGACACAGTCCCTAACGCAGTAAATGTGCACCCAATTAGAGACGAAAAAAGAATCTATACTGATGGAACAACTGCCCTTGGTGCTGATGATAAAGCTTCTGTTGCCGCAATCCTTGTTGCTATAGAGCACATCCTTACTAACAATATTTCTACTCATCCAATCGTCCTCCTCTTTAGCGTTCAAGAAGAGACGGGATTAGTTGGGGCGAGACATTTAGATACTTCTCTATTACCACCGATTAGAGAAGCCTATATTCTCGATGCTCAAAAGGAGATAGGAAATGTGGTAACGCACTCCCCTGCGAAACTTGATGCAAAAATTGTTTTTAGAGGAAAAGCTGCTCATGCTGGTTTTAAACCAGAACATGGCATTAGTGCAATCTCCCTTGCATGCCGAGCAATCGACCAAATGAAGCTATTAAGAATCAATGAGACAACAACAGCAAATGTGGGCTCCATTAAGGGGGGAGAAGCAACAAACATTGTTCCAGATAGATGTGAGATTCACCTTGAAGTGAGAAGCGATACAAAAGAAAAATGTTATGGCCACTTAGCCCATCTAGAATTGTGTTGTATCAAAGCAGTTGGGGCAATAGGGGGATCATACGAACTCACCAGCGAATTAAAATACCCATCCTATACCCTTTCTGCCGATAATAAACCTCTTAACCGATTTAAAGAAATCTGTAAAGAATTGGACTTACTATATGCAGAGGGTTCAACAGGAGGAGGCTCTGACACAAATATCTTAATCGGGTATGGAATTGATGCTATCACACTATCTAGTGGCTATTACAATGCTCATAGCGTTGAAGAATCTATCCCACTAGAGGCTTTTGATGATCAAATGAAGGTTATTGTCGCTTTAGCTAAGAAATAAGAGGGGCCAATGGTATGATCAATAGAGTTTCAATTGTAGGCCTTGGTGCTGTTGGGGCAATATATGCTTCTCGATTAGATGCATTTTTAGGAAAAGATAAAGTTTCTGTACTTGTCGATTCACAGCGAAAAGAGAGATACACTACTGATGGGATATATCTTAATGGTGAGAAAAAGAATTTTACTTACATAAGCCCGAGTGAAATAGACTCTCCTATGGACCTCATCATTATAGCTACAAAAAACAACCAATTACTTGAAGTGCTCCCTTTAATAGAAAAAGCAGTATCAGAGAATACCACTATTATTTCCCTATTAAATGGAATCGATAGTGAAGATGTTCTTTCCCTAAAATTTCCAAAAGCTCATATCCCTTACTCCTTTGCTACAGCAATTGATTCAACTCGCATAAAGAACCGAATAGACTTCTCTACTGAAGGGATAATTGTCATGGGTGAAAAGGATAATTCAAAAAGTAAAAGAATAATTGAAATTGGAAATCTTTTTGAAAAGGCCAATATTGCCTACCGAATTCCAGAAAATATTCAAACAGAAATGTGGGCAAAGTATATGGTGAATGTGAGTATTAACACAATTAGTGCCATAACTCGAGCGAATTATGGGTTTTGTGTTGGAATAAAAGAGATAAAACACCTCATAATAGAGACCCAAAAAGAGGTAATAGCCCTTGCGAAAGAGGTGGGAATTATTGGACTCGATGAATCCTACATCGATAGGTATCAAAAGATATTTTCAACCTTAGAGAAGGAAGGAAAAACCAGTATGCTTCAAGATATTGAAGCAAAGAGGGTGAGTGAGAATAGATGGTTTTGTATCACAGCAAGCACTCTTGCTAGAAAGCACAACGTAAAAACTCCCCTTATAGACACCCTAGGACTACTGCTGGCTGGAATCGATGAAATTCATACATTATCAGCTAATTGAGCTAAGTCTCTCACCTTCTCTTTCCAGAGAGAGACGAACTCCTCAGGATACAACGGTTTTGCTAATGAACCAAAAGAGAGAACTTTTGACAGGATTTCACTGTAATGAGTTAACGGAATATCTATAGTAACTACTACTTCACCAGTTTCATCAAGGTGTGTGGTGAGCTTTTGTTTAGGATGCCATTGTTGCTGCTTTATTGCGTAAGAGGCAGGGGGATAGATTTCAATTCCAACTCTAAAAGCCTCTTCTCCATGAAAGATTCCAAACCCACTAGACATATATAAAGCAACTCTTTTTTCTAAGTTCCTTTCTACTATAGGAAGACTAGTTTGCATAATGCTCTTTATCCTTCCTAGGTGAAAACTTCTCAAGTCCCCTTTCGTTAAATCCCATGCAACCATATACCATTTATTTGAGTAGAAGATGAGATGAAGTGGTTCAACAGTTCTGAGTGTTGAGTTGTTTTTGCCATCAAGATAGGCAATAGTAATCGCCATATTCTCTTTTATGGCACTACAACATTCACTAAATGTGGTGTAATTAGGGGGGTCTGCAATACTCGCCGTATAGGTTATCTTAGAACTAATATCACGATAATCACTACTCATAGAGGACTCAACTATTTTTAGTGCCTCGGCATCAATTAAAGGAAGCATCTCTTTGTTGTGTAAGATAGAACGTAAAAGGGAGAAAAATATTAGGGCTTTCTCATTACTATAACGAAGAAGAGTAGACTCTCTCTCATAGCAATACCCTCTTATAGAGTGCTTATAGATGAGAGGGAGGCCAATTCTATCTCTCATATACTCTATATCACGTTTAATTTGTCTTTCACTATTTTCAAAGTATCTTGCCACTTCACGAGTGGTGACTCTTCCATTTTCTTGAATAGCTTTATCAATATAATAAATTCTTTCAAATTGGCTCATAAAGGTAGTATACACGAGAAGTTGATACATAGGTAAAAAAACACCCTACAGAAGAGTTAAAAAAACTTATCCGTAGGGCTAATATTACTTATTTTGTTGAGGTAAGGTTATTCTCCATTACATCAAGCATCTGAGCTAATTCAGTAGGAAGCTTTTCTCCAAACTTTGGATAGTGATTTGCTCTGATATCACTTACTTCATCAAGCCAACCTTTCACATCGACTTTCAAAAGTTCAGCCATATCTTCATCGCTTACACCCTCTGGTCTGTCAATAGCATCTATGGTAGGCATAACTCCAATTGGTGTATCTTGTGTTTTAGCAGTGCCATCACAAGCTTCAAATACCCATTTAAGGACACGTGAGTTTTCACCAAAACCAGGCCATAACCATTTGCCGCTATCTGTTTTTCTAAACCAGTTTACATAGAAAATCTTTGGTAGGTTATCTTGTCCATGAGTTTTTCCAATATTAATCCAATGTTGGAAATATTCACCCATGTTGTATCCACAGAAAGGAAGCATTGCAAATGGGTCACGTCGAATTGTTCCCGCTTTCAAGTCTAGAGCTGCTGCTGTAATTTCAGAACCAACAATAGAACCTAAGAACACACCGTGATTCCAATCTCTTGCTTGGTGCACGAGAGGAATTGTATGAGGTCTTCTCCCACCAAAAAGAATTGCATCTATTGGAACACCATTTGGATCTTCCCATTCACTTGCAATACTTGGACATTGACCAGCAGGAGCTGTGAAACGAGCATTAGGGTGAGAAGCTGGAGCTTGTTCTTTATTCTTTTTATCTTGTGTCCATTTGTTCATTTTCCAGTCGATGAGTTCACTTGGAGCATCATACCCAATTCCTTCCCACCACACATCATTATCTTCAGTAACAGCACAGTTAGTAAAGATTGAGTTTTCTCTTAATGAATGTATTGCATTAGGATTGCTATCTAAGCTTGTTCCAGGAGCAACTCCAAAGAATCCAGCTTCTGGGTTAATAGCATATAGTTTACCGTCTGCTCCAAATTTCATCCAAGCAATATCGTCCCCTATAGTTTCAACTTTCCAATCTTTAATGGTTGGAACGAGCATAGCAAGATTTGTTTTACCACAAGCTGATGGGAAAGCTGCTGCAATGTACTTTTTCTTTCCTTCAGGGCTAGTTATTTTTAAAATAAGCATGTGTTCTGCAAGCCACCCTTCATCTCGGGCAATTACAGAAGCAATACGGAGAGCTAAACATTTCTTCCCAAGAAGGGCGTTTCCACCGTAACCAGAACCGTATGACCAAATTTGTCGGGTTTCTGGGAAGTGAGAGATATATTTTTTATCAAGTGGTGCACAAGGCCATTTGCCTTCATCACTTTCTCCATCTGCTAAAGGTTTTCCTACGCTATGGAGACATTGCACATATTCTCCATTACTGCCAAGAACTTCAAGAACAGGAAGTCCTACTCGAGTCATAATCATCATGTTTGTAACAACATATGCACTATCGGTTATTTCTACCCCGATTTTAGCAATATTTGAACCAACAGGACCCATTGAGAAAGGGATAACATAGAGAGTTCTTCCCTTCATGCATCCGTCATAAAGACCTTTCATAGTCTCTTTTAGTTGTGTAGGATCTATCCAGTTATTAGTTGGGCCTGCTGCTTCTTTCGTAGCACTAGCAATGTAGGTACGGTTTTCAACTCGTGCAACATCACTTGGGTCAGAGAAAAATGCAATACCACCTGGCTTCTTTTCCTTGTTCAATTCGATAGCAAGTCCGCTATCAATCATCTCTCTTACTAAACTGTCATATTGAGTTTTGCTACCATCAGCAATTACTACATTCTCTGGTTTTGTAAGGACAACTACTTCGTCGATCCACTGCTTCAAACCCGCGTGTTTAAGGTCTTCTAATTTCATTGGTGCTCCTTCACATCAATGCACATATTATTTGTGTAATGATAAATTAATGAAGAAGATAGCTGTTTTTTAGACTTTTAGCAATAGGGACATTTGTAGTAATTTTTTGCCTTTTTTAAAACTAAAATATGAGAAAAATTCTTCTTTTAGGCAGCTGTTTTTATAGTACAGAAACTCCCATTATTTTTTATTATATACACCCTTTATTTGACCCCAGTAAGACTTCATGTTACACTCAGCTTAGTTACTAAACATAGGATACAATGATTTCACTTTAAAATGTGAGGAAAAGATGGCTTTTCAGGCGATAGAGCACTCAACTGCAAAAATTCTAACTAAAGAAAAATTAGCGTATGGTATTGGGTGTTTTGGCCAGAACATGGCCTACTACTTTTTATCAAACTATATCCTCTTCTTCTATACAGATGTATTTCGTATCCTTCCAGCTGCTGCTGGATTAATTCTCCTTATCACAAAAATATGGGATGCTGTTAATGATCCAATTATGGGAATATTTGTTGACAGAACTAGATCTCGTTGGGGGAAGTTTAGGCCTTGGATAATATTTACCCCAATTTTCTTTGTTCCAATAAGCATTCTCTGTTTTTCAGCACCGAACCTTACAGATGTTGGAAAAATTATATGGGCATATGCCACCTTCATCCTTTTTGACATCACCTATACAGCAAGTGATGTTCCCTACTGGGCTATGAGTAGTGCTATTACAGCAAACACAACTGAAAGGAATTCAGTTGTAATGTATCCTCGTTTGATTGCAACAATAGCAATTTCTATTGCGACAGTTGGAACTCTTCCCCTCATACACTTCTTTCAAAACATTGCAGGAAAAGGGGCGAATGGAGATAGGGGCTACCAACTCACTGCCCTCTTTTATGGTGTTCTTACTGTAATTTGTTTTGCTATCACTTTCTTCTTAGTCAAGGAGAGGGTAGTAATTCCAAGAAATACAAAACAAGCAAATAGCCAAGATGTTTTTACCACGTTATTAAAAAACAAGCCTTTAGCCCTACTCATCTTGAGTGGGTTGTTTGTAAATATGGCTAGTGGTGCAAAACTCTCGACCCTCATCTATTATGCAAAGTATAATCTTGGCAATGAAATGCTCAACCCAGTTATTGCAGGAGTAAACATTCCATTCATCTTGCTTGGAATTATTATTACTCCCCTATTAGCTAAACGATTTGGGAAAAAAATGACCTATATCATTCTTTTGACTATCTTCTCTATTGGTACGTTAGGATTTTATTTTTCAGGATGGGAGAGCTTAACAAAAGTACTTATCTGGAACTGTATAAGTTCATTAGGGATGGCAGCCCCCCTTGTCCTACAAACTTCAATGCTTGCAGATGTAATAGAATATGCTGAATTAAAGGTTGGAAAGAGGCAAGAAGGATTAATTTTCTCAAGTCAAACCTTCATGGTAAAACTCTCTAGTGCAGTAACATCCTGGATTACTGGGATAATTTTAATGAGCACAGGATTTATTGCTAATCAAATTCAACCACCCAAAGCTTTGGGTGGCATACATAGTATTATTTCTCTCCTCCCCTTTATTGCCTGTACCATTGCAATCATTCCTATGCTGTTCTATCCTCTTACTGAATCAAAACACAAAGAAATTGTGAATGAATTGAATGAGAGGTCACTTAAAAAGAAATGATTGAATTAACATTACCAGCGGGATCTTTTGCTTCTGCATTGCAGGCTTTTATGCATGGAGCAGATGCCGTTTACCTTGGACTCACCTCCTTTAGTGCTCGCAAGGGGGCACAGAATTTCACGATTGAGGAAGTCGCTAAACTAAAAACGTATGCTGTTGAGTTAGGGAAAAAGATTTATGTTACCATAAATACCCTTCTAGATGATGAAGAAATTGAGAAAGTAATTCCTTTATTACGAAGTTTAGAACTTATCGAGGTAGATGGAATTATTGTTCAAGATTTAGGACTTGCTTCAATTATTCACCACCAATATCCGTCGATTCCTCTCCATGCAAGTACCCAACTAGCAGTTCATACAGTAAAAGGGGTAGAACAATTAGTCGCCTTAGGATTCTCTCGTGTTGTGTTATCAAGAGAGCTCACTATTGAAGAAGTAGAGCATATTAGAAATTCTTGCCCTACCGTTTCTTTGAAAGTATTCATCCATGGAGCAATGTGCTACGGCTTCTCGGGTTTATGTATGGCAAGTATCACCCTCACAGACAGAAGTGCAAACAAAGGGGAATGTGCCCAAATATGTAGATCTTGGTTTACCCAAAAAGGGGAGAATGTAGATAATGGATATTTCTTCTCAATGAAAGATTTAGATACCCCAAAAGAGTCGATTAAGCGCCTTATTGATATGGGAATAGATTCATTAAAGATTGAAGGGAGGATGAAAAGTCCTGAATATGTTGCTTTAGCTACTCAATATTACCGCTCTTTAATCGACAACGAACAAGATGATGAGAAGATAGCCGAGATAAAAGAAGAACTTGATACCTCTTTTGCGAGAATGCAAAGTGGAGGGTGGCTCTCCTCCTATGACAAACCAAAAGTAAGTAGTATACGAACAACTGATTCTCTTATCACCACACGCTATCCAGGACACCATGGAGTAAGAGTGGGCTCTGTCATTGAAGCCTCTAGTGAGATAAGAGGCTATTACCTTATAAAAGCTGAAAGGGAAATTTCCCTTCGAGATGGATTACTCATCACCCGAAGAACAGCAAAAAACATAGATGACCCAATTAAATTTAGTGCAAAAAACCTACTAGACACCTCTTATAATACAATCACTCACCTAAGGAGAGGAGAATATGGGTATGCTGAAATACCAATTCACACCTTAATCTCCCTTCCTATCGAATTACGTAGAATTAGCCTTCATGATAAAGATATCAAAAAAGAAGATGAGAGCCATTATAGCTCATATCGTTATCCTATTACCCTTACTATTACTCTTGATCAAAAAGGGATAAGTATAGCCTCTTCTCATCTTCCTTCTTGGGTTACCACCGAGACAACCCAGTTTTATCCTCTTGAGATTAGTGAAGCAAGAAAAGAACAACCACTCGAACAAAATATTACCACCATCTTCTCAAGTGGCTTACATGGAAAAGTAATTGCATCAGCGGTTAAAATAGTGAACACCCTTGAACTTGAATTAAAAAACATCTTCATCCCCCTTTCAATACTTAAAGAGATAAGAAGGTCTTATTATGACTCATTAGAAGGTATTATTGAAACATCTATTCACAACATAAACAACATTCAAATTGAATCAAACCAAAAAGGAGAAATTCTCCCACCAAGAGCCCTCATCACCCCACCACACAATAGAAATCTTCCATATGTTGACCTTGAAAGAACATTAAGAGGTCTTAAGAAAGGAACTAGTGTTGAAGAGGTTCTTTCTATTATCGATAATAAAGTTTACTTACCACTACCAGCTGTTACTTTTAATGAAGAAGAGGCAATAGAACAACTAGATGAAATTCTTAGCCTTATTAACCATCCTGTTATCATTGGAATTAATAATATAAGCCACCTTAAATGGGTAGAAACATATAGAGAAATTGAAACATTTATTGATGTCTATCTTTATATTGCTAATAGCGAAAGTGCAGCTTCTATCGCTTCATTACTTAACAACTGCACTGGGGGCTATTATTGGATTGAAAAGAAGATGAAAGATACTTCTCATTATAATATAAAGATGAGTGAAGTGGAAAAAGAATTCTCTCTTCCCCTTTTCATAAGCAGAAGTTGTTACAAATACGATGTATTAGGTCTCTCTTGCAAAGGATGCACAAGAGATGATAGTTATGAAGTAACTCAAAGAGACGATCTCTATAGTGTAGATATCCACAACTGTGTAAGTATTGTTTCAAAATTGGAAAAGATTGAGGCCACTTCTCTTTAAGAAATGGCCTCTTTTTTCTCACATACTACATTATTCTAGGATTGTGTAATTCCATACTGAGCAACAAATGCTTCTGCATTTTGGATAGATCCACCAGCACTTCCTTTTACAAGGTTGTTGACAAGAAGCATAAACCCAATTCTGTTTCCTTGTTTTTTTACTCGTCCAGTATAGACTTCCATCCCTTTAGGAGTTCCCCAGAAAGCATATTTTGGTTGTGGGAAGGTATTACTACTATCATAGACAACTGGTTGCTTAGGAGTAGAAGGAAGGTCTGGAACTTCTTTAAAATCAGCCCATGTTTGAATGATATCATCAACAGAGACATCTTCTTCTAAAGTTAACCATACTGCCTCTAGGTGACCAAACATCACAGGAACTCTTACACAGTAGGCATCAACAATAGGGTTGAAATTCAAAATCTTTTTAATCTCTTTGGCAATCTTTTCTTCTTCACCACCAATATAAGGGATACAGTTATCGGTGATATCGAAAGAGGAGAGACCTGGGTACCCTGCACCACTTACTGATTGATATGAACAAAGATTTATCTCTTTAATCCCATATTTTCGTAAAGGGGCAACGGCCATAGCTAATCCTGTTGTTACACAGTTAGCGTTGGTTACTACAAAGCCTCTCTTTGGAAAACCTTGATCTTCAATAAGAGAGAGAGTCTCTATGTTGGTCTCAGGAATAAGAATTGGAACATTATTATGATAGCGCATCGCTGCAGCATTACTAAAAATAAAGAATCCCATATCTCTTAAAAGAGGTTCTGCTTCAGCAGCAACTGAAGAAGGGAGGGCAGAAAAAACAATTTTAACTCCTCTAGCTTTCATCTCTTCAGCGTTAAATTCACTGATTACTCGCCCTCTAATCGCGTGGGGCATTTCAAATGGAAGCAGCCAGTGTACAGTTGACCCATATACCTGATTTGCCCTTGCAGCACTAGCGGTAAGATAATCAACTTCAAACATTGGGTGGTCTGCCAGCATCCACATAAAAACTTGTCCAACGGCACCTGTAGCACCAATAACAGCTACTTTAATTTTTTCCATTTTATTTCTCCACTCATCGGATAGTCTCTATTTTCGATATCCGTGAGTGGACTTTACTTCTTTTTTAATTATTTATGCAATAGTTTTTCGAAAATTTAGTTATTTATTTTACATTATGTTATTATTATTACAAATTGTTATAAAAATACACCATTCTGTTACACAAATTTCTTCTACACATTCTTCTTGACTAAAATAGCCTTCAAAGCTATGCTAAAGCTGAATTTGGGGGTGTAGCTCAGTTGGCTAGAGCGCTTGAATGGCATTCAAGAGGTCAGGGGTTCAATTCCCCTTACCTCCACTAATTAAGTCGTTGTTAATCAACGGCTTTTTTATTTCCCCTACTGCCCATAATAGGCATCTTTTCCATGTTTCCTTTGATAGTGTTTATCACAAAGATAAGAAGGAAGGGGTCCTATAGCTGGGTTAATGAGACTTGTCATATAGGCCATCTTACACACCTCTTCTAAGACAACAGCATTGTATACACTACTAAGAGCATTCTTACCAAAGGTAAAAGGGCCATGTCCTGCTACGAGTACCATTTGCTCTTCTAAAGGATTTCTCCCTTTAAAGGCTTCTACTATCATAAGGCCAGTCTCTTCTTCGTAATTCCCTTTTACCTGCTCTTCACTCATCATAGCAGTAATAGGGATATTTTTATGGGTATGATCTGCATGAGTTGTCCCTAAGATAGGAACTTCCACTCGAGCTTGTGCCCAAGCACACGCGTAAGGGGAGTGTGTATGAGTAATTCCATATATTCCCTTAAATGATCTATAAAGAACTCTGTGAGTGTGCATATCAGAGGAGGGTTTGAGTGATCCATAGACCGTATTTCCTTCAAGATCTACCACTACCATATTATCAACAGTGAGCTCACTATAAGGAACACCGGAAGGTTTAATAGCGAATACCCCTAAATCCTCATCAAATGAAGAGACATTTCCCCAAGTAAAAAGGGCTAATTGGTGGGCAGGAATCTCCATATTAGCTTCATAACATAGTTCTTGTAATACTTTATATCTATCTTTCATATCTACCACCTTACAAAATAAATTCAATCTGTTCTTTTATTATTAGGGAGGATAGAAATAATTTCAACCATCAATAGGCTCAAGTATGGGGAACACAACAGATATACATTTGATATAAATAATTGTTTAGTGTGACAAAAGCAACTTTATTAATAATTTTGATATGTTATAATATAAAAATATTTAGTAAATCACGTACATCATAATAGGAGGTGTGTAATGCACATTAAAGTTAAAAACAACGTAGATTGGGTTGGATTTATTGATACAGAACTACGACAATTTCATGGAAGTGATTATTCTACTCATAAAGGGTCTACCTATAACTCATACCTTGTCAAAGAGGAGAAGACTGTACTTATCGACACAGTCTATCGCCCTTATAGTGAACAATTTGTGACTAACCTCATGAGTGAAGTTGACCTTAAGAGCATTGATGCAATAGTGGTGAACCATGGAGAAGTGGACCATAGTGGTGCCCTACCACGATTAATGGAATTTATTCCTGACACTCCAATTTATTGTACTCAAAAAGCTGTCGATTCCCTTACTGGCCAATACCACAAAAAGTGGAATTTCAAAGTTGTTAAAACAGGGGACTCTCTCGACGTTGGAAATGGGAAACAATTAATCTTTGTTGAAATGACAATGCTCCATTGGCCAGACAGTATGGCAACCTATCTTTCAGGAGATAATATCCTCTTCTCAAACGATGCATTCGGTCAACACTATGCAACTAGTGGTCTCTTTAACGACCTCAGTGATAAGTGCACATTAGATTATGAATCCCTTAAATACTATGCAAATATTCTTACCCCTTTTAATATCTTATTAAAAAGAAAACTTGCCCAAGTAATTGCCCTCAATCTTACTATCGACATTATAGCAACGAGCCATGGAGTAATTTGGAGAGACAATCCTATGCAGATTGTTGAAAAATATCTTGCCTGGTGTGATGATTATCAAGAGAATCAAATCACAATTGTCTATGACACAATGTGGGAAGGAACTCGAATATTAGCTGATGAAATTGCTAGTGGCATTACTGAAGTAGATAAAGATGTTACCGTTAAAGTCTATAATATTGCAAAGACAGATAAAAACGATGTTGCAACAGAAATCTTTAGATCAAAAATGGTTGTAGTGGGCTCTCCTACAGTAGGAAACGATATGCTCAGTAGCATGGCGGGATTCCTCCACTTCCTCAAAGAATTAAAGATGAAGAAGAAAAAAGCGGCAACATTTGGCTGTTATGGCTGGACTGGAGAAGCGAGCGATATCATGGCTACTTACTTAGAGAAAGCCGGATATGAAGTAGTGAGTGCTCCATTAAAGAACAAGTGGAATCCAGATAAAGATGGACTTCATCTTGCTCGTGAATATGGAAAAACACTTGCCTCTTCTTAATCTGTAAGACTATTAAAGTGGATTAGATGAGCATCTTTTTTATCAACATTGTGGTATTCAGTTTCTGGATACCCCAATGAAATTACTGAAAAAGGGACAATATGTGGGGGAAGATTACACATAGAGGAGACATTCTCCATCCTCTTTTCATCAGGATAAAGGCCAAGCCAACATCCCCCTAACCCTGTATCTACTAATTCTAATAAAATATTTTGTGTAGCAGCAGAGAGGTCTTGCACCCATTTTGTATGTTTATCACTCACTTTGTTCTTGTCGAGTAGTACGATAATAAGAGCCGGAGCCTGTTTAGCAAATGTTGCATACGGGCTAAAAGTAGAAACTTTAGAAATCATGTTCACATCATCTATCACAAGAAACTGCCATGGGCGTGTATTATGGGCAGAAGGCGCTTGCATTGCTGCATAACAGAGGTGAATAAGAGTTTCTTTATCAACGCTCTTATTGAGATACTTTCTTATACTTTTTCTCTTAAATATTGCATTCATGCCTCAATTCTATCACGTGCGAGCAAAAGAAGCAAAAGCTAACATCTCTACAAGAAAAATCTTATAGAGATGTAATATTAAAAGAAATTAGCACTCTTACCCCAATCATAATCAATCTCTTTAAGGGCCTCTTGTGTATGCATAGGGTAGAAAAGAATTCCTTTACCCCTTGCAATATAGATTCCATTATCAATTATTTGGTAGGAAAATTTTGTCCCAAAAGAGCGATCTACTGTTTTAGTCATTTTATTCTTCTGGTTTTGGATGGTAGCGATACAATCTTTTAAGTGATCGAGGTCTCTATCATACATACTTCCAATATTCCCTGTTTTCTCTTTCTCATCAAAATCGATAATACGCATATCATTAAAAATAATTGCAGGAACTGTTATTTTCTTCGTAGTATCATTAATAATATAATCTGCAAGCATCTTAGGTTCTAAAGAACTCACAATAAAAGGATACACAGGACAGTGCTCTTTATAGAGACCATATCCCCTCCAATTAGCTGGTTTTTTATAAGGAGCTGCTTTGAGGGAGAGGGTACTGCCATCCTTGTTTACTAAATAGACATCTTTATATTGTTCTAAAGGAATATGCTCAATCACACGATATATCGACAAATAGAGGGAATGTTTTGGCCTTCCATCTGAGTGCGCTATACATTTCTCCTTAGCATAATCCCAGTCAAAATAGTCTCCAAATTCTCCTTTCACTTCGGCAAACATAAGCCGTTCAGCTGATCCCTTCTTTGAACCCCTGGCCATGTAAGAGCCAAACTCTTTTGGCTCAAGTTGACTTGCTATAAAAGCTTCTATTGGTGAAAAAACAACATAGTAAAAATTCATACATCGCTCCTTTTTCCTAATTTATGAATAGTGAAAACAGGTTGTATTTGCTAAATATTGATACAGCAATCAACGAGACAATTGCCATAATTTTTATAAGAATATCGAGAGAAGGACCAACTGTATCTTTTAATGGGTCTCCTACAGTATCACCAACAACAGCTGCCTTATGAGCCTCTGACCCTTTACCACCAAAGTGGCCATTTTCAACATATTTCTTGCCGTTATCCCAAGCTCCCCCAGCATTTGCAGTAAATAAAGCAAGCATGACAGATGAAAGAGTTGTCCCAATAAGGAGGCCTCCAACAAACTCAGCACCAAAAATAAACCCTGTAACGAGAGGAGTTGCTACTGCTATAATGGCAGGAACTTTCATTTCTGCTAAAGCTCCAGCACTACTAATACTAATACATGTTTTATAATCAGGGAGACTTGTTCCCAAAATAATACCAGGGTCTGCTTTGAATTGTCTTCTCACCTCTTGAACCATCTTTCTTGCAGCATTTGCTACTGCTTTAATCAAAATACCACTAAAGAGATAAGGGAGAGCTGCCCCTACTAGAGCCCCAACAAGGGTGAGGGGATGGATAATATTTAAAATTAAATCGAGTCCATGAGATGCTGTTTCACCAGCTTGGGCATACAGATAAGAAGCAAATAAGGAAAGAGCTGCGAGAGTAGCAGAGCCAATAGCAAATCCTTTTCCTATTGCAGCAGTAGTATTCCCAACAGCATCAAGTTCATCTGTTATTTTACGAACATCTGGATGTAATTTAGCCATTTCACTTATTCCACCAGCATTATCTGCAATAGGACCATAGGTATCAACAGAAACCGTTACTGTCACGAAGCTAAGCATTCCAATAGCTGCCATCGCAACTCCATAAAGACCTGCTGTAGCATTTGCTGCAATGATAGCTACCCCTAAAATCATAACAGGAGCAACTACAGAGATCATTCCAACACTTAGCCCCTCTGTAATAGTAAGAGCAGCCCCTTCAGCACTACTAGCGGCTATCTTTTGCGTAGGTTTATAATCATAACTTGTGTAATACTCAGCAATTTCTCCAATAACAATCCCACTAACAATCCCTAAAACTGCACACACCCATGGAGAGAAAGCACCAAGGGCAAACCCAATTGAACTTAAAGCCTCTCCCTTAAAAACAAAATATGAGATAAGGCCACTAGAAATAATAGTTAACCCTGCTCCCATAAAGGTTGCGGCATTAAGTTCTTTATGAGGATTAGAAGAAACTTTCTTTACAAGCAAGAAAATGATTCCTGCTATAGAGGATAAAATTCCAACAGCTGCAATAAGAAGGGGAACATAGATTAGTTTTGCAATTAAGCTTGTAGCAATCCCCCCATTAGAGAAGTAGATATATGAAGCAAGTATCATAGCCGAAACAAGGGCTCCAACATAACTTTCTAATAAGTCAGAGCCAAGACCAGCAACATCTCCTACGTTGTCTCCCACGTTATCAGCAATTGTTGCGGGGTTTCTTGGGTCATCTTCAGGAATACCTGCTTCAGTTTTTCCCACCAAGTCAGCTCCCATGTCGGCAGCTTTAGTATAGATACCACCCCCCACACGGTTAAACATTGCAATAATTGAACACCCTAAGGCGTAGGCACTTACTGTCATTGTAAAAGGAATATCTGAAATACCTAACCAGTTTGTATGGAATGTAAGATTTTCAGGTTGAAGTTGTTTGAGGAAAACTCCAAAAACAACATAGACAATAGTAAGACCAAGAAGGGCAAAACCACCAACACACAACCCCATAACAGAGCCACCTCTAAAAGCAACTCTTAATGTCTTACCAAGACTTTTTGTAGTTCGAGCCTCATTAGAAACCCTCACGTTACTAATTGTAGCAATGTTCATCCCAATCCATCCAGCACTGGCACTCATGGTTGCACCAATGACAAAGGCAATAGCACTTGTAATTGAGACAACTACACCAAGAAGAATTGCAATGAAAATAGCCACTTTTAAAATAATTGCATATTCAAGAAATAAGAAAGCTTTTGACCCTTCTTGAATAGCTTTTGCAATTTGCTGCATCTCTAAAGTTCCAGGGTCTTTTTTCTTTACCCCATAATAGTTGATTCCAGCAAAGGCTAAAGCAGCGACAGCTGCAATGAGAATAAATCCTATCATATTACCCCTCAATATATTTATGAAATATTTATAGCACTTACATTCTCTATATCACACATCTATGATAAGCGCTACTAAATCGATAAGTAAAGAGGACTATTTATAATTATTTCCCACAAAGTAAAAATTTCAATTTATTTTATCATTTTTGATATAAGTCAAATTATGTTAATACAGAAAAAGATATTGTAAGCCCATAAGGAAGGAATACAGATATGAAACAATTAGTTATGCAATTAGAAACTTTAAGCTGCCCAACATGCGGGGCTAAAATTGAGGGAGCTTTAAAAAAGACAAAAGGGGTAAAAAATCCTGAAGTTCTATTTAACTCTTCTAGAGTGAAACTCACTATTGATGAAGCAATTATTGATACTGAAGGAGTAAAGAAAGTCATCTCCAGTCTTGGCTACGCCACAATATCGACAAAAGAGATAACTTAATGAATAAAAAGCATTCTGTTATTATAGTAGGTATATTGGTAAGTATCTCTTTTGTCTTACACAAAACAATTGCTTACCATCCACTTACTATTATTATCATGCTCACCTCTACCCTTATTGCAGGACTGCCAATCCTTTATAGGGCACTAAGTGCACTGCGTTATCGTATTGTTGGTATCGATGCCCTTGTATCTATCGCAGTAATTGGGGCAATTATAATTGGCGAGTACTATGAGGCGAGTGCAGTTACTTTTTTGTTCCTCTTTGGAGATTACCTTGAAAGTAGAACATTAGAGAAAACAAGATCTTCAATCACTTCTCTAATGGCACTCTCTCCCCTCTCAGCCCGAGTCATAATTGATGGGAAAGAAGAAACCATTGCTCCAAGCGAAGTACTAAAAGGAATGCAGGTTATTATTAAGCCAGGAGAGAGAATTGCTTGTGATGGAATCATTATTACTGGAGAAGCATATATAGACGAGTCTTCAATTACCGGTGAATCAACTCCCCTTTTCAAGAGTAAAGAGAGTGAAATCTTTTCTGGAACCATTATCACCTCTGGATATCTCATAATTGAAGCAACAAGGGTAGGTGAAGATACTACGTTTGCAAAAATCCTCCACCTTGTTGAAGAGGCACAAGACTCAAAAGCACCTACCCAAAAATTTATAGAAAAATTCTCTCGCTACTACACCCCTCTCATAATCCTCATGAGTATTGTCACCTACATAATAACAAGAGATATCCACATAAGTCTTACCCTCCTAGTAATCTCTTGCCCTGGCGCTCTTGTAATATCTGTACCAGTTTCAATGGTTGCAGCAATTGGAACAAGTGCCAAAATTGGAGTACTCGTAAAAGGGGGAGATGTCATTGAAAAGTTAGCTAAAATCGATACCATTGCTTTTGATAAAACAGGAACTCTTACAATAGGGAAACCAACAGTCGTACACACCTACCCCTATACGGTAGATGAAAAAGAATTACTCAAGATAGCTTCAATTGGAGAGGCCTACTCGGAACATCCTTTTTCAAAAGCAATCATCGATAAAGCAAAAGAACTTAACTCCTATACAGAAGAATCTCCTATATCACCCCAATATATTCAAGGGAAAGGGATTATCTTTAGTAGTAACAAAAAGCAGTATTATTTGGGTAACAGTGCCCTATTTGAAGAGTATTCAATAGATATTACTCATGTAATACACGATATAGAGCATGAAGCTAAAGACAAAAGGACAGCGATTATCGTTGGTACAGACGAATCCGTTCTCGGTTTGATTGTAGTTTCTGACAGCGTTCGACCTGAAGCACAACAGGTTTTAAAAGAACTTAAAAAGATGAATATCAAAAAGACCATTATGCTTACAGGAGACAACAAAGGGACAGCCGAAGCTATTGCTCGATACCTCTCCATGGATGAATACTATGCTGAGCTCCTACCAGGTGATAAAAGTGAAAAGATAAAATTATTACAACAAGAGAAGAGAAAAGTTGCAGTTGTAGGAGACGGCATCAATGATGCTCCATCTCTTGCATTAGCTGATGTAGGAATTGCTATTGGAAGTAAAGGAAATGATGTTGCTATGGAAACAGCTGATGTAGTGCTCCTCTCTCCTTCATTATTTGGAATCATAGATGCAGTTCGAATTAGTCGCTTAGCACTACGGAATATGAAACAAAACATATTCTTTGCAATTGGAGTTGCTTTGACCTTATTAGTAGGGGTGTTGTTTAGCTCACTCACCCTTTCGATTGGGATGCTTGTCCACGAAGTCTCTGTGGTTCTTGTAATAATTAATGCAATGAGGATTATGCAGTTTTCGAAAAGGCAAAAGTAGATTATCTTACATTGTAAGGAGCTTATTGTTATGCAATGTAATCATAGTCCTCACAGTTGTCTCCACATCGTCCCTTTGTTTCAAAACCTTGATACACATCAATTACAAGCAATTTCTGATATTTCGGTTGAAAAGCACTATTCACATAACCAAATAATTTATCATGCAGGGGATCTTAATGGTCCCTTACTTGTGGTCAACACAGGTAAAATAAAGATTTACCGACTAGATATTGAAGGGAATGAACAGGTGATGCGCATCTTGCACCCAGGAGAATTCACTAATGAGCTCTCCCTCTTTAGTAAAGAACCCCTTCAAGACTATGCCCAAGCAATTGGAGAGTGCTCTATTTGTATGATAGATGGCCAATTGATGCAAAAAATAATGGTAGAATACCCCCTAATAGCCTTAAAGATCACATTAGAATTAAGTCACCGCCTCATAGAGAGAGACGCCATACTTCATAGTGTGGTAAAAGGGAGTGTAGATCAGCGTCTTGCTAACTACCTAGTTGATTTAATGACAAAACAAGACTCTTCTCATATACAACTGCCTGTCTCAAAAGGGACTATTGCCTCCCTTCTTGCTATGAGTCAAGAAACGTTGAGTAGAAGATTAAAACTATTTCAAGAAGAAGGTGTAATTGACCTTGAAAAAGGGAAAAAAATTATCATATTAGATAGAGAAGCTTTAATACAAAAAGCGATGATGTAGAGAAGATCTAGCCCGAATAAGTTTTTTTCTTCACTTACTCCTTATATGATTTTTTCCAGTATGAATAAGAGTGTGGTTTAATATATTGAGACAAAATGAGGAGATCCCTGAAGGAGAGAGGAAGAGGAAGCAGTAAGTTTGATGAACACTCATCCTTGAGAAAAGGCAATGGGAAAATGCTGTGTAGCAGATGTCTCAGAGAACAGATGAATTCATTTTCTCGAAAAAGAAGCATAAAATATACAGCAGAAGATGATCCAGTAGCAGAAACGATAATTGTTGTCGTTGGCCATTTATTAAGGTTCACATACCTTATGTAAAAATATCTCTAGCGCTTATTTCTAAGAAATTCCGTAAAAGACAGAGCCCCTAATTTTCGTCTCTTTTGAATCATATTTGCCCAAATGATATTACCTTGACGATTTGTTATGAGGTTATTGGTGTAAGCTTCTACCAAAATATCCCCCGTTGTGAGATGTTCTAAGCTATATTTTTTACGTAGTCCATTATATCGCTGAGATTATTACTTGCTAAAATTCCATTGTTAAATTTTGTCAAAGTAATGCAAGCAGCTTCCCCTTTTCCGATTATAATGCTTTTACTGTCAAGTGGATTAATTAAAGAGTTATAGAGGTCGAATTCCTGAGACCCTGAAAGAATTCTGTCTATAGTGAGAAAGTTTGATGATTTCATCAAATCTATTCTCATTTTTAGATGAGCAACCTTTGAAATTTCATCATATACAGGTTCTGGAATAACTATTCTTCCTTGATAAAGATTGTGAAGAAGCCTTTCTTCTTTTACCCATAAAAAAGCTGAAATACAATCACTGTCAAAAAATAGTGATTTAATCAATGTGTTCTCCATCTTCTTGTGTAGTTCCAAATACGATATCTTCACGAAAAGCATCTATTAACAATTCTTCATATTTCCCAATAGAGATCTTTTTGGCTTCTAATAGTTCTTCTGCCTTCTTTATGTAATAACCATATGTCACTTTTTGTTCGTTAACGGCGGATGGTTTGTATAAAGACACATCGTATCCTAACGTAGCGGCTGATAAAATTACGTTGTGTTGTAGATTTCTAGCTTTTAAATGAAGCAACTCTTTATCTTTTTGTAACCGGTAGAGAAGGGCCTGTCTACTCACTCTATATTTTTGCTCAAGTTTTATAATTTCTTCTGTTGTGAGCGCTCTTTCTTCTCCCCCCTTTATTGATTCAATGCTTTGTGCAAGAGACGTTTGCGGTATGAGCAAAAAGGATGCAAACCTATCTGCTTCTTGCTCTCTTATATCTTTTGAATCAATTATCTTTTTGCATATTATTGAAGGTGTCTCTTTATCATAGTAATAATGAAAAAGTTCATGAGCGAGAGAAAACCGTTGCCTACCCTCTGACATTTGGGAGTTGATTGCTATGAGAGATGAATTTTCATTTTTTATGCATATCC
>SABI01000212.1 GCA_009929055.1 Spirochaetia bacterium
CTCCAAGACCAATCTGTTTTAGATAAGCATCCTTGATAATTAATTTCTTTATAGCAAATATCGTTTAAATTAATGCTAGCAGGTCCTCCAAATAATCCTATTTGGGTAAAGGTTCCAAGTTTACGAAGGACTTTTAATCCTGCGTTCACAGCTGGTGCTGCCCCAGAGCATTCAACAACGACATCGACGCCCCGTTTACTAGTATATTCATTCACTATCTTTTGAAGGTCTTCTTTCATTACATCAACTGTTAGGTCAGCTCCAAGTTCTTTACCTAGTTCTAACCTAGAGGCATCCATTGTGGTACCACTAAGGATAACATGTGCTCCATAGAGTTTAGCAACCATTACAGCCATAAGGCCAATAGGACCGGGACCACTGACTAATACAGTATCACCAGCAAGAATAGTAGATCTCTCCATTACTGCATGTACTACACAGCTAAGGGGTTCAGCCATAGCAGCATTGAACATTGGGACATTCTCTGGAAGGAGGTAGAGATTACTTTCTCTAAGGTTAGCATACTCAGCAAAAACCCCATCGATTTTCTGCCCAGTTGCTTTTCTGTCGTCACAAAGACAAAAGCGTCCTTTCTTACAAAGAACACATTCCCCACAGTATTCTGCGTTTGTCTCAGCAAGAACTTTATCCCCGACAGAAAAATTTTTTACATCTTTTCCAACCTTTGTGATAATGCCACTAAATTCATGACCGATGGTCATAGGAGGGGCATCAGCATAGGTGTCGTGATAAATATGAAGGTCTGTACCACAGATACCTGCCCAGACAATCTTCACTTGTACTTCATGATCTTTTGGTTCAGGAATTTCTACATTCTCAAGTCTGAATTTCTTCACTCCCTTTTCATATTTTCTTAAAGCTTTCATATATTATCTACCTCTTATTAATTACTATAATAGTAACTTTTAATTGAATCGTTTTGTTATATGATATCACAGTTTTTGAAGTTGTCAACTACTTATAACAGATGACTATTAATAAATTTCTTGTGTATGTTAAAAGTGTATATCTTTTTGATTTTTGATTTTTGATTTATTGAGAAAAAAATATTAATTGACACAGAGAAACACTCATGATATAATCTTCAAATATTGTATACTATCAACTATATATAAATGGTGTAAGTCTTTACAGTTCCCAAGGAGAATAAAGTGTCTAAAACAAAGTTAATTAAAAATATGAATGATTTTATTTTAGGATGCATCATGTTGGTTTTTGGCCTTTTTATCTTTTTGAATAAAGGGATTATAAAAAACAACGTTGCCACAAATACTGGTGGAATGTTTGCTCGAGCAGATGTCTATATCCGCATGCTTGCAGGCCTTATCGCATTCTTAGCCTTCCTTCTCATCATAAAAGCAATAAACTTTTCAAAATCAAAAGAAGTGAAAGGTTTTCGCTTTGTCCTTAATAAAGAAATAGCCCTTACAGCCTTATCGCTAATTATTTACACCTATGTTTTACCAAGAATAGGATTTGCTATTTCAACTTCGATTCTTATGTTCCTCCTTGTCTTAATGCTCTCAGTTAGAGAACTTACTGGCGGAGAGAGGAAAGTAACAAAAAAAGAGTTATATAAGCTCCTGTTGATATCTCTTATCTATACAATCGTCTTAGTGATTGTTGTCTATCTTATTTTCTCACAATTATTAGGTGTCTCTTTACCATAGATTATGGTTAAAAATATTTTGGAGGACAATTATGAAGAAGTTCGCTCTAGTTATGCTACTTGTCATCGTAGCAGGTTCACTATTCGCGACAGGAGAAGCTGAAAAGGTAAAAACATACCCATCAGAACCTGTACAATGTATTATTCCCTATTCTCCTGGTGGTGGTTCTGACATCCTCACCCGTGCAATCATGAAGTATATTGAAATGGATCAACCATTAGTTGCTGTCAACATTGAAGGTGCCGGTGGAATGATTGGTGCTATGGAAGCATATCACTCAAAACCTACTGGATACAGAATCCTTGCTCACAACCCTATGGACGTTGTCTCTTACACCTTAAGTGGTCAAACAGACGTAGCCCTTTGGAGTGAACTTGAAACTATTTGTTTTGTAGTTGATGACTTTAACGTTGTTTCAACAAACAAACAAAGCGGTTGGAAAACTCTTGAAGAGATGGTTGCTTATGCAAAAGCAAACCCAGGAAAAATCAAATGGGGTGTAACTGGTTCACAGACTGTTAACATGGCTGATACTGTAAGAGTTGTAGAAGCTCTTGGTTTAACAGGTATAGTTACTCTTGTTCCTTATGATGGTGGAGCTGCTTCTAAGACTGCCCTCATGGGTAACCACATTCAAGTAGAGACTAACTCTAGCTCTGATATCAGATCTTCTGTGAAATCTGGAGACACTATCCCTTTGATGAGTATTAGTAGTGACAGACCAAAAGCTCTTCCAAATGTACCAACAACCATTGAAAAAGGGATTAAGGTTTCTACTAGCAAGCCAAGAGGTTATTATGCTCCTAAAGGAACTAGCCCAGAAGCAATTGCTTATCTTGCTAATGCAATCAAAAAAGTTGTAGACAATCCTGAATTCGTAAAAACAGTTGAAGGATTAGGTTTACAAGCCAACTTTGTTGAAGGAAAAGCAGGGTATGATAAAGTATCCGCTTGGGTTACTGAACTTACTCCTTTCTTTAAACAACTCTCTCAAGGTAACAAATAACATATTATTTAAAGCGCAGTAGAAATACTGCGCTAATATTCTTAATAATTTTTATAGGAGGTAAAGCATAATGGAAGCAATTATTGTAGGTTTTAGTGGATTAATTAGTGATCCTTTTACCCTTGTCCTTATGTTTTTTGGTGTTTTCATGGGAATTTTCTTTGGTGCGATTCCAGGATTAACTGCAACCCTTGGTGTTACATTGATGATTCCTTTTACATTTACTATGACACCGGTACAGGGGCTTTCCCTCCTTATTGGTATCTATGTTGGTGGGATAAGTGGTGGTCTTATTACAGCTACCTTGATTAATATTCCAGGAACCCCCTCTTCAATCGTAACCTGTTGGGATGGATATCCTATGGCTAAAAAAGGACAACCTGGTAAAGCTCTCTCAATTGGAGTATTTGCTTCTCTCATTGGTGGTCTTTTTTCTTCTCTCGCATTATTCACCATAGCTCCACAGCTCGCTAAGATTTCCCTCATCTTTGGGAACTGGGAGTACTTCTCTGTTGCTTTAATGGGATTATCTATCGTGGTAGCAATGGCAAGCAAGGATCTTATCAGAGGTTTAATTGGAGCTCTCATAGGATTATTACTTGGCGCTGTTGGAATGGACGTTGTTACTGGGGTTTCTCGAATGACCTTTGGGACTTGGCAATTACAGGGAGGAATTTCAGTAACAGCTTTAATGATGGGGCTCTTTGCTATTCGAGAAATTATGGATCAAACTGCCGATATTCATAAACCAAAACAAAAACTAAATGTTGGAAAGATGTCATTCCTACCCCCTTTTAAAGAGATGGGAGGTTGGGTTAAAGCAACAGGAATTGGCTCTCTTTTTGGCACAGGTATTGGTATTTTGCCCGGTATTGGACAAAATGCTTCAACAATACTTGCATACGACCAAGCAAAAAAAGTTTCTAAACATCCTGAGTTATTTGGTCATGGCTCCCCTGAAGGAATCTGTGCTTCAGAATCTTCTAATAATGCAGTAAATGGAGGGGCCCTTATTCCCCTAATTACCCTTGGAATTCCAGGAGATATGGTTACTGCAGCCCTTATAGGAGGACTAATGATACATGGCCTTCAACCAGGACCTCTTCTTTTTACCCAAAACCTCGATATCGTTGGTGGAGTCATGGTGGTATATTTCTTAAGTAACATTGTTATGTATTTTATGGAACTTGGGTTAATGAAAGCATTTGTTAAAATGATAAATGTAAAATTATCACTCCTTTTTCCTGTAATCATCATATTCTGTGTTCTTGGAGTATTTACCCTAAATAACAGGATTTTCGATGTATGGATTCTTGTTGTCTTTGGTATAGTAGGCTACATCTTAAATCAACTTGGAATCGACATGGCTCCTGTTATTCTCGGATTTATCTTAGGACCCCTTATTGAGCGCTATTTCAGAACCGGTATGATAGCAGCAAATGGGAACTTTGCAGATATTCTCACAAGACCTATTGCAGTAGTAAGCTTAATCATCTCTTTTCTATTCCTTTTCTATCCCCTTATTTCTCATCAAATACATAAATTACGTCTAAAAAATAAGAAAAATTAGGAGAGGGTGATAAATTCATCCAATCTAGGGTAGAATAATTCCTAACGA
>SABI01000213.1 GCA_009929055.1 Spirochaetia bacterium
TTATTTGATATAACATTTAGAATATAAAGGAAATAACAGATGAAAAAGATTATCATGGTCCTTCTTATTGGTCTCATAGCTGGAGCGATAGATTTGATCCCACTACTATTAGTAGATGCCCCACTATACAATATGCTTTCGATAATTGCATTTTGGTTAGTTGCTACATATATAATTGCAAGTACCACTTTAGTAAAAAACACTCTACTAAACGGCCTTGTTATATCAATTCTCTTGATGATACCGATGGCACTTGCACTCTCTGCAACAAATAAACAAGATTTTTTCCCTATGATGTTTATGTCAATCATACTCGGGCCAGTAGTTGGTTATGCCAATGGGAAGTGGGCACATAAAAAGAACCTACAAAAGTAGGCTCTCTTCTTCAATCTATGATAGATTAGTTATTTTCTTGAAACCACTTTAGCAACGATTGTTCCTCTGTAGAAAGCTTTGTCACTTGCTTCAGGAAGACCAAATTTAATATTTTCACTTCCTTTGAACGTTACATACAAGTCAAGGATTCCATATCGGGCGCCGCTACTTTTATCGTTTGTTTTTAACACAATGTCTGTTGCAGGTTTAGGTTCAATTTTTGAAACAAAAGCTTGAGCGGCAGAGCCAACACTTTGACCTGAAACCGAGATATCATTAGCCACTTTTTCCTTGTAGTCAAGGGCATAAGGAACATAATAATCTTTCTTGTATACTGTTAAGGAGAGGGGATAGGTTTCAAAGGTAACATCACTTTGAGAATTGTTCGTTGAATAGAAGATATATGAGCCAATGAACTGATTCTCATCAATTGTTAGATTAACCTTGTCAGTTGAAGCATTCCAAGTGGCATCATTTGTGTTAGCTTCTAAAAGATCATCACTATTATTATACCCCTTTGTGGTAAAACCGTGGAAAAGAACACCCTCCACTTGGCTCCAAAGGGTAAATGTTTTTTTGTCTACAGAAGGGACTTCATCTCCAGCGTAGAGTGAGAATGCGATTAGCAAAATTGAAAGGATTACTATTAGTTTTTTCATGATATACTCCTATTTTTTTTAATTTGCAGTAAGTTATGCTGTAATTAATTTGATGATAATCCCACTTATAACATATGTCAATAGAAATAATTAATATATTAGTTGTAATTAATAGAAATATATAAATTATTACATAGTATAGAAATAAATATTATTAATTAATTTAACTTATCACATAATTAATGCTCAACTTAGATGTAAAGATAGCTATTGCATGGAAATAGCTATCAATACAATGGCTTTATATATAATGATATGACACTAATATATTAGGAATTGGGTAATAGGTAGGTATAAGATGGTAATAATTGGACGTTTCATCTCTACTTTTTGCATATCTTTTCCTTTAGCGTTGAGAAAAGTTGAGTGTTCCTATACAATCGAATTCGATTAATAGATAGAAATGTTTGAACAAAGGAAGCAAATATGGCAACAGTAACACTCCACGCAACAGATTTAGATGGGTATTTAACCCAACTCGATATGGATCATCTTAAAGAAACACATCGTATATATGATGAAGCAATTGAATTGTTTAAAAAATTTGAATCTCTAGAAGAGGTTGAGCAATATACGATGAGAGAAGAATTGACCCATGTGTTTGAGAGAATTGGAAGATATTTAAAAACAGTCATTGCAACAGAAAAGAGGATTCACGTCTATTCTTTTGAAACACCAAAGGAACAACATGGCTCTGCGAGTAGATTAATTGCAAAATTAAGAGATCCTTCTACAAGCCAGGCAGAATTCCTTTATTACGTGCAACGTGCCTATGAGTTGTTATTTGCCCACGTATATGCTGATAAAGCCCTTCCTGCAAAACGAAGTATTATTACTAAAACACCAGTTTCCTTCCCTTTTAACAACTATGCTATTCATAAAATACCAGATGTTGATAAGTTTATAGATAACTCTGTGATGTGTGTGATGCTTAGGGGAGCTCTTCTTCCTTCAATGATTATCTCCAAAGAGATCCAAGAATACTCTTCCACCAATATGATAACACCATTTGCTTTATTTAGAATTCGTCGTGATGATACCAAGAAAGAGAAAAATATGGACTATTTATTAGACCTTGATAGATCTTTCTTTGATCTTTCTAAATTAGAAGGAAAGGATCTTGTCTTTGCAGACCCAATGAATGCAACAGGGGGCTCACTTGTCACTATTGTGAAATATCTAGAGTCTCAAGGGGTTAATTATAAATCAATAAGGTTTATTACAGTCATCTCAGCTCTTAAAGGGGCTTTAAGGGTAGTAAGGGCGATAGAGAAGGCCCATGTCTATACCCTATGGATGGATCCAGTACTTAATGAGAAAGCCTATATCTTACCAGGACTAGGGGACGCAGGGGATCGTCTTAATGGAACAGACTTACCCGATAACCCAAGAAACATGATTCAACTCATGGCCGATTATGGAACAAACCTCACTAACCTCTATAGAGATCAAGTAAAAGAGATAGAATCTACCGTCTTAGGACGAAATGGGAGTTAGAAAGAGGTGTTGAAAGAGAAAAGAGTATTCTTGTTAGTATCCATCTCATTACTCTCTTTCTTCTTTGTCAGTTGTTCGAGTGTGAGCAGCGTAGAAAAGGTGACCATTAATACTCTTTTAATTTCAGGGCAAGAGAACCTCTATAATGAATTATATGACCAAGCGGTTGTAAATTATTCTGAAATACTCACTATCAACAATCAACATATAGAGGGATTGTACGGCCTAGCTCGTTCTTATCTATTACAGAACGAATTCCTTAAAAGTGCAGAGGTTATACTCACATTGACAGCTGTTGATAAAGAAAAATCATATACTTTGAAGCATACCTATGCAGACCTACTTTTTGAGGGGGGGAAGAAAACAGAATCAATTGAGTATCTTTCTTCTCTCTATAAAAGTAATCCTTATGATAAAAAGTTAGCATTATCTTTAATAGATAAGTATCTTGCAGGTGATGCCTTCGATAAGGCATATCAAACAGCCTTAGAACTCTATACCTATCATTATAGTGATAAAGGAGTCCTTAAAAAGATAGCTGAAATAGCCTCTCTAGGAAATCTTGTAGAAAAAGAGAGCTGGTTACTCTTGGCACAGTAGTTCAAGATAAGTACCTCATGGTAATAAAGTATTGTTACCATGAAGTAAGGAAATACTATTTGTTTTTATTTAATAACAGAGAGCAACTCTTTTAATACATGCTCAGGGGCATGAGAAGAATCAATAGTTCTGAGTAAACCCAATGATTCATAATATGCTATTAATGGTTGAGTTTGTTTTTCATATACACTAAGTCTGTTTAGGATAGCTTCTTCTTTGTCATCGTCGCGTTGAATGAGGGGCTCTCCTGTTTCATCATCTACTCCCTCCACTTTTGGTGGATTATAGATAATATGATAGGTGTTCCCATTACTTTTACACACCCTTCTTCCACTAAGTCTTTTTACCACACTACTTGTATCGAGGGCGAAGTTGATAACATGGTCGATTGTTTTCATGAGAGATAACTCATCTGCTTGAAAGATCGTTCGAGGAAATCCATCAAGGATGAACCCTAACTCGGTATCTTTTTCCATAAACCGCTCTCTTACCATATCTATAGTAACGCTATCTGGAACTAATTCACCGCTTGCCATAATAGCTTTGACTTTTTTCCCAAGCTCTGTTTCGTTTTTAATAGCTGCTCTAAACAAATCACCAGTAGAAATGTGGGGAATGTTGAGTACATCTTTTGCCTTAGCTGCAATTGTTCCTTTACCAGCTCCCGGAGGACCTAAAAATACTAGGTTCATGTTTGATTCCTCTCTTAAATTATGAAATATAGTTGCATCTATTAAATTACCAACAAAGAGGGAGTTTGTCGCCCCCTAAATTTTTTTATTTTTTTTTCAAAACCCCCTAGACCTATTTTAATAAAATGGGTACTATCCATCTCGGTTCATGAGTAAACGATGTGTGAATAACACAGAGGCCTCAGAAACACTCTAAAAAATAGTGAAAATAAGTATTGACACTGTTGAGATGATGATGTATCTTAGGCGAGCACGCTAAATGAGTGCAACGAAATGAACACTACAGAAAAGGATAACATAATCCTTAGAAGTATGAGATTTTTTACATAGATAAGCGAAGGAAAGAGAGAAGATATGCAAGCTATTGCATAGGTACTGTAATAAGTACTATGTGTAAGGGCTTCCAAGTCAATTCACGAACAAATAGAAATAAAAAGCTAGAGTTTGAAGCCAAGAGATTGGCATTTGAGATGACAGGGGAAGACTTAAA
>SABI01000214.1 GCA_009929055.1 Spirochaetia bacterium
GTCCTACATTTATTTAGGATATATTCCTGTCCCTAAATAAATAAAACCATTAAATATAACAACATACATACTTGGCACATTTTCTGCTTAGTATATGTAAGGATTTTTGCCAATATAGGAGTACATGAAGTATGACAAGCCAATTTGATTTCTCAAAAACTTCTCTCATAGAAATTTATGGAAAGAACTGTTTTAGTGATTCTGTGATGAAAGAGAGGTTACCATCTAATATTTACAATGAAGTTGTAGCTGTGCAGAATGATGGACACATTCTTAATCTTCAAACTGCAGAAGTTGTTGCTAATGCTATGAAAGATTGGGCGATAGAAAAAGGGGCAACCCACTATACCCACTGGTTCCAACCCCTCACGGGTCTTACAGCAGAAAAGCATGATTCTTTCATTTCTCCTAAACCTAACGGGTCAGTATTACTTGAGTTTTCAGGAAAAGAGTTAATTCAAGGTGAACCTGATGCTTCAAGTTTTCCTAATGGGGGACTAAGGGCAACCTTTGAGGCTCGTGGATATACTGCTTGGGATACAGCTTCTCCTGCAGTAATAAAAGAGATTGGGGGAGTAAAAACACTCACCATCCCAACTGCATTCTTCTCCTATACTGGAGATGCTCTCGATAAAAAAGTACCTCTTCTTAGGTCAATGGTTGCTCTCAATAAACAAAGCATGCGTGTTCTGAAAGCACTTGGAAACACTACTACAAAACGAGTATGTATCAATGTTGGACCAGAACAAGAATATTTCCTAATCGATGAAAAGTTCTATGATAAAAGACCAGACCTCAGACTTGCTGGAAGAACTGTGTTTGGCAGGATGAGTGCAAAAGGTCAGGAGATGGATGACCACTACTTTGGAGCTATTAAAGAGAGAATTACTGTCTTTATGAAAGAATTAAACTATGAATTGTGGCGTCTTGGAGTACCAGCTAAGACTCAACACAATGAAGTAGCTCCACACCAGTTTGAAATTGCGACGGTCTATTCTTCAGCGAATATTTCCACAGATACGAACCAACTTCTCATGGAGACAATAAAAAACGTTGCAATGCACCATAATATGGTTGCACTCCTACATGAAAAACCTTTTGCAGGGGTGAATGGAAGTGGAAAACATAATAACTGGTCAATTTCAACAGATGATGGTCAGAATTTATTAAGTCCAGGGGAGAGCCCTGAAGAGAATGTCCAATTTCTATTATTTCTTACTTCTGTAATAAAAGCAGTAGATAAGTATGCTGTCTTACTACGACTCTCAGCTGCAACTGCTGGAAATGATCATAGACTTGGAGCTAATGAGGCTCCACCTGCAATCATATCAATGTATCTTGGTGGTAAGATAACTGAAATTCTAGATAGTATAAGTGAAGAAAAACCACTCATTCGACGTGATGGTAGACTTGTTGAACTTGGTCTTACCACTATTCCTTCCTTCCCGGTTGATGATACCGACCGAAACAGAACAAGCCCTTTTGCATTTACTGGGAATAAGTTTGAATTTAGGATGGTAGGGTCATCTCAATCGTTGGCAGGACCGAACACTATGTTAAATACTGCAGTTGCAGATGTTCTTGGTGAAGTAGCAGACCGACTTAAACATACAAAAGATGTTCTTGGTGAAGCAAAAAAGATTATTAAAGAGTTTTATACAGAACACAAGAGGATTATTTTTAATGGAAATGGCTATTGTTCTACTTGGATAGATGAAGCAAAAAAGAGAAATCTTCCAAACCTCACCAGTACGGTAGAAGCTCTTAGTCACTTAAACGATCCTGAGTTTGTTACCCTCTTTGAAAAGCATAACATTTTTTCTTCTCAAGAACTTTCTTCAAGACAAGAGATCTATCTTGAGACCTATATCAAGCAGATAAATATTGAAGCGAGTCTTATGATAGAGATGGCTTTGGGAATGATGGTTCCAGCAGCAAATCGTTATGTAACAGAATTACTCATCTCAATTAAAGAGCAAAAAGAGATAGGATTTACCCCTAAACAACTCACACAGGCGGCCCTAGAACTTTCTCGAATCATTGATGGGACTCTTGAAAAAGCTCACATTTTAGCCCTTCAAGTTAAAAAAGCCTCTTCATTTGAGCATGATACCCTCACTCAGGCAAGATTTACCTATGATGAGGTCGTTAAAGCAATGGAATCGTTAAGAATTGATGGGGATACATTAGAAAAACTCACCGATAAATCATATTGGCCATATCCCACCTACGAGGATATGTTGTTCAGACTTTAAGATACTGCCCCCTCTTTGTTTAATCTCAAAGAGGGGACTTGAGGAGATTGTATGCAGGAAGGGAAACCTTATCAGAAGATAGAAGAAATTCGAAAGCAGGTTGTTGAAAGTGGAAGTTATGGTTTATACAGAAGCGGCTTTGAACATGATAGTTGCGGTGTTGGATTTATCGCACACATGGATGGTAAGCCAAGACATACAATAATTAGTGATGGGTTAAAAGTCCTTCATAACCTACAACACCGAGGTGCTGTAGGAGGAGATGAAAAAACTGGTGATGGTAGTGGTATCATGAGTCAAATTCCCCACCAATTCTTCAAAAACATTATTACAGAATTTACCCTTCCTGGCGTAGGCTCTTACGCTGTAGGAATGTTTTTTTTCCCTCATATGTGTGATGAACATAGCTATAAGAGAGAAGTTGAGAGGATTACTCAATCGAGAGGATTCTCTTTGTTAGGATGGAGAAAAGTTCCTGTTAATTCAGAAATCTTAGGGGAACTTGCTTTAGAAAGAGAACCTAAAATATGGCAACTCTTTCTTACCCACAAGACCTATAGGGGGGAAGAACTTCAGCGACAGTTGTTTATACTCAGAAGATATATTGAAAAAGGGGTGATAGAGAATTTAGGAAGTAAGAACCAGTTCTATGTATGTAGCCTCTCTTCATCTACCCTTGTCTACAAGGGACTTCTTACTCCCTCTCAAGTGGGTCTTTATTATCCTGATCTAGGAAATCCTGATTTTATGAGCGCTTTTAGTATTGTTCATTCTCGCTTTAGTACGAACACTCTTCCCCAGTGGAGACTTGCTCAACCATTTAGATTCCTTGCTCATAATGGAGAGATTAATACTCTACGAGGAAATATTAATAGGCAAAAAGCAAGAGAAGGATTCATGTCTTCAACTCTATTAGGGGAAGATCTCAATTCTATTACCCCCATTATTGATGAGTCGGGGAGCGACTCTGCAATTTTTGACAATGTCCTTGAACTCTTTACTATGGCAGGACGCAGTATTCCTCATGTAATGATGATGATGATTCCAGAATCATATTCTCCTGAAATTCAAATGAGTGCTGATAAAAGGGCCTTTTATGAATACCATTCTCCAATCATGGAGCCTTGGGATGGACCTGCTGCAGCAGTATTTACAGATGGTAGATTCATCGGAGCAACTTTGGATAGAAATGGGTTAAGACCTGCTCGCTATACTGTAATGAAAGATGGCCTTATTGTCCTTGCTTCAGAAACAGGGGCAATCGAACTTCCTGAAGAAGGGGTGAGGATGAAAGGAAGACTCCATCCAGGGAAAATGTTTCTTGTCGACTTAGAGCAACACCGCATTATTCCAGATAATGTTATCAAAGCAAAGCTATCAAGAGAATACCCTTATCGACGATGGGTAAAAGATTCGAGATTAGAACTAAGAGGACTTTTTATGCCATCCGGTGTTTCTTCAATTGAAGCCCAAGAACTTCTCGAAAAGCAAATTTTGTTTGGATATAGTGATGAGGATCTAAAAACAATAATTACTCCAATGGCAAAACAGGGACAAGAAGCAATAGGGTCAATGGGAAATGATACTGGGTTAGCTCTATTTTCAGATAAGAGTGAACTAATTTTTTCATACTTTAAACAGATGTTCGCACAGGTAACTAACCCACCAATTGATCCATTAAGAGAGCAGTTGATGATGAGTTTAGAGAGTTTTATTGAAAATGAGAGTAATCCACTCGATATTGACCAACGCCAGTATCGCTCATTTAAACTATCTCACCCTGTACTTTCTACAAGAGATATCACAAGAATTCGAAACAATCCCCATAAGGATCTTCTTTCTTGTGATATAGATATAACTTTCGACCCAAAAAGGGAGAAAGATGCGCTAAAAAAAGCAATAGAGAGAATGTGTAAAGAAGCAGAGGAACATACCCATAAAGGGGTCTCCTTAATGATTCTTAGTGACAAAAAGGCAGGACCTGGGAAAGCTCCGATTCCTTCTCTCCTCGCAGTTTCTGCTCTTCATCAATATATGCT
>SABI01000215.1 GCA_009929055.1 Spirochaetia bacterium
ACCATAGCTTTAATACCATCATTAAGAATAGATAATAACTCAGTATTACCTTTCTTTACAGCCCAACCAATTTGTTCCTTATCCCCTTGAAGAGTCCCTGTTACCTGCAATCTACCAGCATAATTTTCATTAGCAAGGACAAAGTCAGAAGCAATAATAGAATCTGCTACGACTGCATCTAGATTATTATTTAATAAGTCTTCTACAGCTAACCCAATTTCATCATAACTTTTAATTGTAACACCACCAATAGCTTCTAAGGCAAATTGGCCAGTAGTTCCAATTTGAACTCCAATTTTCTTTCCTACAACATCCTTTGAATTTTTCACACTCAAGTTGTTATTATTAACAAGAATCGATTGAGTAATTTCTAATACAGGAGTAGTAAAGTCCATCACCTCTTTTCTTTCATCTAAAATAGTAACACCAGAGACAACAGCATCATAGGCTCCATTTGAAAGACCAGCAAAAATACCATCCCAAGCAACGTTTCTCACCGTCATAGGAACTTTTGAATATTCGCTAATTGCGGCAATCAAATCTATTTCAAACCCAACAATGTTTCCACTTTCATCAACATATTCAAGAGGAGGCCATGTACAATCGCTTCCAATTACATATCCTTCTTCTTTTTTCCACCTGCAAAGAGTGTGGATGCCACCATCATAATAAGTAGCAATGATACAACTAGAATCTTTTTCATAATCACTCCAAAAAATTTAAGATGGTTTAATCTACATAAATATGCACTATCTGTCAATATTTAATGTATAATTATTCAGGTAATATACGTAAATAGTAATCCGCTACTAATTCCTAAAAGAAAACCACCCACCACTTGAGTGAAAGAGTGCCCTAACATAGTTTTAAGATTCTCAGGGGTAAATTCTCCATCTTCATGAATTTGAGTAAGAATTCTACTCCATTCATTAATAATTGCAGCCTGCTTACCAGCAGCTCTTCTAATACCCATTGCATCATGAATGACAATAGAGGCAAACGTGAAAGCTATAGCGAAATAATAACTTTGTGGCCCCTCTAATATTAATAATGAAGTACACAAAGCTACCACTCCAGCAGTATGAGAAGAAGGCATCCCACCAGTAGAAAAAAATAAGAGGGGATTAAATTTCTTTTCTATAGGATATAAGAGAAAAGGTTTTAAAAACTGAGCAAACATTGCTGCACAGAAAGCTGCTACAAGGGGCCGATTTAATAATAGTTGATCCATATAAATACCATAATATATAAAGAGTAAAAGTTGCAACTTATTTTCACACTCAAGTAGACAATAACAGAGATATAGACTCCTTGAATAGAAAAAACAAGCTCTAAATAAATATTCTTTTCTTAAGAGAGAAATCAAATGCTAAAAAGACTTGATAATATCCTCAATTTATCCAAAGATAGGATGAAATGAAAACAACACCAAGACCACCAAAAGCACTCATTATTCTTTCTATCACCGCATTTATTGGCCAATTTACCATCTCGATGATAAATCTTGCCCTCGTCTACTATTTAAGAATTCAATTTTCTCTTTCCCCACAAATGATAGGCCTTAGTGTTGCCTTATACACCACATCATACTTCTTCTCCTGCTTTCTCGTAGACCCCATAGCATCAAAAATATCACCATCGCATTCAGTTCAAATATCTCAAATAGGGATGTTATTATCGATTTTATTTATCTTACTTACTTCAGACATTCAACTTGTTTTCCTTGCACTTATTCTCTATGGTTTTTTTATGGCATTCCTGTGGCCACAACTTGCCGCATGGATTACAAGAGGCAAAGAAGGGCCAGATTTATCAAGGTCTACTGGAGCATTTAATGTAAGCTGGTCTCTTGGAGCAGCCCTCTCTCCACTACTCACAGGAGTCCTCGTTGAAACCTCTTCTAGAGTGCCCCTTTATCTCTCATTCTTCCTATTTTTACTAGTCGTAATACTCCTTACTATTTCTTCTGCACTCGTTAAAGAGATGAAAAAAGTAATAAGCGAACATACTAGAAGGAAAACCTACCAAAGTATAGATAGGTCGACACCATTACGGTATGTCTCATGGATAGGAAACCTAACCCTCTACATAGCCTTAGCAGTAATTTTGACCATCTTTCCCCTTTATGCCTTAGATTCCCTCCCATTTTCTAAAAGTGGGGTAGGATTTCTCCTCTTTGTTAGGGGAATGAGTACAGTTATTGTGTTTCACCTTTTAGGAATAAGTAAATGGTGGCACTTTAACAAAAAAGCGATAGCACTTACCCTTATATCTTTCTCACTCATATCACTCATTGCTACTCAAATATCCTCTTTTCTGATGTATTCACTCTTTTTTATTGCCTTCGGAGCCCTTTTTGCAACTATGTACACCTTCAGCATATTCCATGGCGTTAGTGGAAGTATTCACAGATCAAAACGAATGCTTATTCATGAAGCACTTCTTACCATAGGAACAATTATTGGAAGCACCCTCGGCGGAGCCTTATACCAAAGATTTGGATTCTCTCAAGTATTATATATGTGTGCCCTGATGGTTCTTTTTCCACTCATACTCCTTTTTGTACAACATATGAAAAAATAAGGGACTATCAAAAACAAAATAATTACATCACAATAGAGAGACACAACGATAAAAAGGAAATAAAGCATGGCATCAACACTTACCTATAAAATCTTAAACAAACATCTTAAAAGCGGAATATTACAAAAAGGGGATGAAATATCTATCCTCATAGACCAAACACTTACTCAAGACGCAACAGGAACAATGGCCTACTTACAATTCGAAACATTAAAAAAAGATAAAGTTCAAAATGAACTAGCCGTTTCGTATGTTGATCATAACACCATCCAAGTGGGCTTTGAAAATGCTGATGACCATAAATATTTAGAAACAGTTGCTAAAAAATACGGAATCGTTTTTTCAAGACCAGGCAATGGAATATGCCATCAAGTGCACCTTGAAAGATTTGGAGAGCCTGGAAAAACCTTATTAGGAAGTGATTCTCACACACCAACAGGTGGAGGCCTTGGCATGATAGCCATCGGCGCAGGAGGCCTCGATATAGCAGTCGCTATGGGAGGAGGCCCCTTTCACATTATCGCCCCTAAAGTAGTAGGAATACACCTGCTAGGGGAACTAAGAGACTTTGTAAGTGCTAAAGATGTTATTCTCACCGTATTAGGAAAATATGGAGTAAAAGGAAACGTAAATACAATCTTTGAATACTATGGACCTGGGGTAAAAAACCTCACAGTCCCTGAACGAGCTACCATATGTAACATGGGAGCTGAATGTGGAGTTACTACATCTATCTTCCCCTCAGATGAAATAACTAAACAATTTCTTACCTCCCATAATAGGGGAGAAATGTATCAACCACTACAACCAGATGAAGGAGCCCTTTACGATGAAATTTTTGAAATAAACCTCTCTTCTGTAGTACCTAAAACAGCAGCACCCCATTCACCCGGAAATGTTGTTGATGTGAAAAGTGTAGAGCATATGAAAGTAGACCAAATCCTTATAGGTTCATGTACAAATAGTTCATATGCAGACCTCCACCTCGTAGGAGAGTTATTAAAAGGGAAAAAAATCCATCCCTCTGTTTCTTTAGGAATCGCACCAGGGTCAAGAGAAGTCTTAATGATGCTCTCTCAAGATGGCTCTCTTTTTCATATGATAAGTAGTGGAGCAAGAATCTTAGAATCGGCGTGTGGATTTTGTATTGGTAACCACCAGTCTCCCGCTACAAACGCAGTCTCCCTACGAACAAACAACAGAAACTTCGAAGGACGAAGTGGAACTAAAAGCGCTCAAGTTTACTTAGTGAGCCCTGAAACAGCTGTATTGAGTGCTTTAAGTGGAGTCTTTACAGACCCTTTATCAGAACATGGTTATAGCTACCCAGAAAAACAAATTCCTACTCAATTTTATGTAGACGATAGTATGTTAGAATTCCCTTTAAAAGAGACTACCAACATTGAAATAATTAGAGGCCCTAATATTGGCCAACCCCCTTACGGTACACCATTAGAAAATAGAATAAAAGGGATAGTGACCTTAAAAGCTGGAGATAAAATTACAACAGACCACATTATGCCAGCAGGACAAAGATTAAAATATCGCTCAAATATCCCCCAATATGCCCATTACACCTTTGAAGGGGTTGATTCAACCTTCCATGACCGCTGTCAAGAAAATCAAAAAAAAGAATTACATAACATCGTTGTAGCTGGCTCAAGTTATGGACAAGGTTCAAGTAGAGAACACGC
>SABI01000216.1 GCA_009929055.1 Spirochaetia bacterium
ATTTATAATAGAGCCACTATGTTGTTTCGCCATCACTCTGCTTACTAATTTACAGACCAAGAATGCTGCTCTGAGGTTCACATTCATTACTTCATCCCACCCTTCAAGGGTGAGTCTCATAATAAGATTATCTTTGGTAATACCAGCATTGTTTACAACGACATCGACTCTTTGAGTCAATTCAAAGAACTGCTTCATCCCACTTTCAATAGAATCAGGGTGAGAAAAATCAACTTCTATGTGATGTGCATGAGAAATTTCTCCCCCTTTGGTTCTTGAAAAGTAAAAAACTTCAAACTTATCTTCAATAAGCTGTTCTACAATCGCCCTTCCAATCCCACGAGAGCCTCCTGTTACCAAGGCCCTCTTTTCATAATAATCACTACTACTATTCATCTCTCATTTCCTTCTCAATTCTTTCTATATCACCAACTGACCCACTAGGATAACACACTACATTTGTAGAGCGAAACAATCCAGTTAAGACCTTATTAGGGCCAACCTCAATTGCTTTATGGGTAGGATAGGATTGTTCAACCTCTGTCACTATTGAACTCCACCTTACAGGAGAAGTGAGTTGTTTCGCTAATAGTTCTTTTGCTTCATCTTTGCTTTGTACCACTTTAGCATGAACATTAGAATAGACAGGAAAAGTTGGGTCAGAGAACTCAATATTCTTTAGAATTTCTTCAAATTCAATTTTAGCACCCTCCATTAATGGAGTATGAAAAGGGCCTGAGACTTTTAAGGGGATAATTCTTTTAGCTCCGGCTTCTTTTAAGAGAGGTTCTATTTGACTAATGGAACTAAATAATCCAGCAACAACTACCTGACTCGTAGAGTTATCATTTGCTGCATAGATATGTTTTATGTTTGATTGAGTAATTATCTCATCGATCTTATCAAATGAGAGGTTCATTACAGCGGCCATCCCTATCTGTCCAAGTTCTTTTTGAACCATTTCCCCGTGGCGTGCCATAATAGTACCACGGTGCATCACGAGAGAAAAGAGAGTCTCTTCATCTAGCATAGAGGCTTCAGTATAGGCGCTTAACTCTCCTAAAGAGAACCCTGCAGCAACTACTGGTTGATAATTCTTCTCTTTTACTACTACTGAGCAGCAGCGGTTAATAAGGGTGATAAGAAGTTGTGTGTTATGGGTCTTCTGTAGTTCCTCTTCCTCTCCTGTTTTGAGTAGATTATAAAAATCTGTATGAGTAACATCCCCTGCAAGGGTAAAAAGATCTCTTACTTTCTCATACTTATCATATAAATCTAATCCCATTTGGGGAAACTGTGCCCCTTGTCCTGGAAAAAGTGCAACGTATTTTACCATTGTATTAAATTACCTCCATAGGTGAGTCCAGCGCCAAAACCAACTGTAATAATCTTCATTCCCCTTTTTAATAGATTCTGTTGATTCATATCATCAAGGGCAATGGGAATAGAAGCAGCTGATGTGTTGGCGTAGTTTTCGATGTTCATAAAGAACTTACTTTCTTCAACCTTGAGCCTCTTTGCTGCAGCTTGAATAATTCGAGAATTAGCTTGATGGGGAACGATCCAATCAATGTCATCAAAGGTGAGATTATTCCTTTCAAGAAGTTCTAATATCGTATCTTTAACAACTCTTACAGCAAAGTTATAGACAGCTCGTCCATCCATGTGTAAGAACTTTTCATCTCCATCTCTGTCAGCTGTCCCTCCTGATGGAATTGAGAGGTAAGAGGCGCCACTTCCTTGTGCATGTAAGACGCTATCAATAATACCGCCCCTATCCTCTTCACTCTTACTAAGAATTACCACCCCTGCTCCATCACCAAACAACACACAAGTATTTCTATCTGTCCAATCGGTGACTGCAGATAACTTTTCTACCCCGATTACTGCAACATTGTTCAAGTCTCCTCGATTCATTAGAGCATCGGCTATTTCTAAGGCGTAGATAAAGCCAGTACATCCAGCTGCTAAATCGAAAGCAAGAATTTTATCGAGAGCTAACTTATCTTGAATTACACAAGCGGTAGAAGGAAATCCTATATAATCTGAAGTAGCAGTTGCAACAATAATGGCATCTATGTCAGAAACATTCATCTCTGAATTGTCAATCAACCTCTTTATCGCAGAGACAGCAAGGTCACTTGTTGCAACATCTTTTTCACTTATATGGCGATTTTTTATCCCAGTGTGGCTGAATATCCACTCATCATTAGTATCTACCTGATGAGCTAAATCATCATTACTTACCATCCTTGGGGGGACGTAAGAGCCAACAGCCTTAATATATGTATGTATTGTAGTATTCTTTTTCAATAGTAATCACTCCTATTCATTTTTTTCATGAGTATTGTACCCTTACTATCTTTTACACTTTTTCTCTTTTTGTCAATATTGACATAATATTATCACATTGTTATTATCTTTGCTAGTGATGTCTTATATATACGTACGACAAAAGGGATAAAGAATGCAAACCAAAGAAATCGAAAAATTAATTAGTTTATTACAATCAAACCACCTTAATGAAATAGAATACCGAGAAAAAGAGCTCTATATTAGAGTAAAAAAAGATAATAATACGAATACCCGAGAAGTAGAGACTGCTCCAACTGTAGAAAAAAAGAGTACCCACCATGTAATAAAAAGTCCAATAGTGGGAACGTTCTATCGCACCCCAAGCCCTGATTCCCCTCCCTATGTTGAAAAAGGGACAATAGTAAAAAAAGGGGATGTGCTTTGCACATTAGAGGCCATGAAGCTTATGAATCAATTGGTTGCAGAGTTTGACTGCGAAATAGTATCTATCCTTGCAGACCAAGCTACCTTAGTTGAGTATGACCAAGGTCTATTTGAGGTCAAGCCTCTATGATAAAATCTGTATTTATAGCTAATCGGGGCGAAATAGCAGTGAGAATTATACGAGCTGCTAAAGAATTACAGATTCAAACAGTATTAGGGTATTCAAATAGCGATAAAGATTCTCTTGCCTATCGTATGGCAGATAAGAAAGTCTGTATTGGTGGGGCAAAAAGTAGTGAAAGCTATTTGAATGTGAACAATATCATAACAGCTGCTATAGCTAGTAAGTGCGATGCTATCCATCCAGGGGTAGGTTTTTTAAGTGAAAATGCCGACTTTGCCCAACTAGTGACCTCATCTGGATTAATTTTTATTGGCCCTGATGCTGCTACTATTCGCCTATTAGGGGATAAAATTTCTTCTCGTAATGTTGCCATCGCCTCTGGTGTTCCCATCACCCCAGGGTCAACAAAAGAGGTAGAGAGCATTGAAGAAGCATATATAATAGCGAATGATATTGGCTACCCGGTGATGTTAAAAGCTACAGCAGGTGGTGGGGGCAGAGGAATTAGAATCGTACATAGTAAAAAAGAGATGAGCAACGCCTACAAGATAAGTAAAACAGAAGCATTAAACTTTTTCATGAATGATGCTATCCATATTGAAAAGTATCTAGATCATCCTAGACACGTTGAAGTACAACTATTTGGAGATGGGAAAGGAAAAGCTTTTCATTTAGGAGAAAGAGATTGTAGTGTTCAACGGAATCATCAAAAATTGATCGAAGAGTCTCCTAGCACAGTAATTACATCACACATGAGACTAAAGATGGGGGAAGATGCTGTTCGTTTATGTAGCCACCTCCATTACAAAGGTGCTGGTACAGTTGAATTTCTTGTTCAAGATGGGGCCTATTATTTCATGGAAGTAAATGCAAGAGTTCAAGTTGAGCATCCTGTTAGTGAAGTGATAAATTTTGTAGATATTATTAAAGAGCAGTTCATCATTGCTTCAAATGAAAAAATGAGTATCAATAAATCTCTCACGTCTATCGACTCTCATGCAATAGAATGCCGAATAAATGCCTCAACGGCAGGCTCTATTACAGCCCTTACCCTCCCTATGGGTCCTTGGGTACGAGTAGATACCCATATTTTTAATGGCTACACCATCACCCCCCATTATGATGCCCTTTTAGCAAAAATAATTGTCCACACAAATGAGAGACAAGAGAGTATCAACGTGATGATTCGTGCCTTGCAAGAATTTCATATTGAAGGGGTAAAAACAAATAAGGAGGAGCAATTATTGATCCTCACATCACAACAATTTAGAAGTGGAAAATTTAATACACAGCTCTATGAGCAACTATTTCCTATTCAAGAGAAGAGGTAAAAAATGAAACATTCCATACCATGTCCTTCTTGTCATAGAGACTTTGATAAAGATGTCCTTACTAATTATATGATGGTCTGTCC
>SABI01000217.1 GCA_009929055.1 Spirochaetia bacterium
TAGAATTCCAAAGAGGGGGTAAAATAATAACTTCAGGGTCATGCATTAATAATTCTTCTAAGCTAAAGGTCCAGTTGCGGGCAGAAGAGGCAATATTCTCTCCGCCAGCTATCTGAATCATTTCGTTAATGAACGTATCTCCTGTTGCAGTAAAGTCTCCCCACTGACCGAAGCCTGCTACATAATAAGTAGTCCGTGGTGTCAGAGAAGAGACTCTCTCTTCTACCTTTTTTACTTCATCTTTCATCGCTGATATCAGGATCGCTCCTTCTTCTTTTTTGCCAACTAAAAGGGCGATATCTTCAATGAGGGAGTAGGTTCCCTCCATCGATTGAGATTTGTCGATATAGGCAACAGTAAGTCCCTGTTGACTTAGAGTTTGAAGAGTTTGGTTTTGACCAAGGGTGCTTACTATAACGATATCTGGATTAAGGGAGACAATCTTTTCTATGCTAGGACTCATTAAGTCCCCTACCGTTACCACGTTTTGAATAGATGGGGGGTAGGTACAATAGTCAGTTCTTCCAACTAACATATCAGTAGCACCAAGAGAAGCAATTATTTCACTTACATTTGGACTAAGTGAGATAATTCTCTTAAGTTCTCCATTAAGGGGGATTACTATCCCTCTAGAGTCAGTATAAGAAGAATCTTTGACAATGTTTACTTCTCCCTTACCCATAGAGAAGAGAGAAGAAGAGAGAGTCAACATGATTGTTGTAATTAGAAATAGTTTTTTCACACCAATACTCCAAAAGAAAGATATGGGCATGAAATAACATACCCCGACCTGTTCACCGCAGGTTCAGTACAATAAGGTGAATATATGGCAGGTTTCCTGGCTACATGGGATATAAAGCAGCACCTTCTCGAATTGCTTCAATGGTTATATTGCTACTTGTACCAATTATTACAGTGGCGGGACCGCACAGGAGTTTCACCTGTTTCCCTACACCATATATCTTATTTGATTCTACTTACTTACCTCTTTGATTGTCAACGATATCAACCTCACATAGGAGAAGTAAGATGAGTAAATAAAAACATATGGTGCAAATAGAGTTTGGTTTAGCTCAACTTTGGTGGTACAATGGGGGAGAGGAGGACAGATGAACCGCTCCCCTGAGTTTAACCACCTCATTAACCTAATTGTCCATCTTTCACCTGTTAGGGAGATTGAGTTAGCACTCATTCCTATCATAGATATTAATCTCACAGATGTTCTTAACCATACTCCTATAGATTATGCCTCAACTGTGAACCCTTGTGTAGAAGTAATCGAAGCATTAATCAAAGCAGGTAGTAGGGTCGATTATTCTCTATTAAGGGAAGCGGTTATCCACAATCCAAATCCCGAGATTGCAATTACGTTGTATAGATTAATTTCACCCTTAACCCAAAATGATATCGACTATCTTTTTTTGATGGCTGTTTCCAATAGAAGTGATACTTCCCTCCTCCATTATTTTGTAAAAGAAGGGGCTAATATTCACACCCTTATTGGGATGGACCTCTACCCAGAGTGGGAGGAAGATCTTGATTGGGAGGGTGAAGAGAACGATTTTACCTTAGTAGAACAAAATGCCCTCGTGGTAGCAATGTATGAAAATCCTCACCCTATTAAGATGGTGAGGGAACTTATTGCTTTAGGGGTAGATGTAAACCATAGAGATGCATTAGGAAATAGTGTAATCAGCCATTCCCTCGATGATCTTTCCTTATTGAAAGTTCTTGTAGAAGAGGGAAAGGCTCACCTCCATACCTTTGATAGTGGCGGAAAAACTCCTTTGATGAGTGCGTGTGAAGGGGAGAATATTGAAGTAGCCCTCTATCTTATTTCAAAAGAGAGTGAAATTAACACCTTAAGCATTGAACATAAAACAGCACTTCATTATGCCTTGATGTGTCATTTAACTAACAATTATAAGGTGGTGAAATCGCTCATTGATCATGGCTCTGATGTAAACATAGTCGATGGTGATGGTAATAGCCCCCTTATGATAGCAAGAAATCATTTTGCTTATAGCGAAATAATTGCCCTACTTGAAAAACAATCAATTTCTTGACTAATTAAGGCCCCTTCTATTAGGATACATCTCATGCAAGAAACAATAACAATATATACAGATGGCGGGTGTAGTGGAAATCCAGGAGTAGGTGGATGGGCCTATGTAATACAAGGGAACCCTCCCATTACTGGTAGTGGTTCTGACCCCTTTACCACAAATAATAAGATGGAACTCAGTGCAGTAATTTATGCCCTTGAATACGTGTTGCTTAATTATTCTGGGTCTGTAAACGTAGAGCTCATTACCGATAGTCAATATGTAAAACAGGGAATTAGTGTGTGGATTCACAATTGGAAAAAGAATGGATGGAAAACTGCATCTAAATCTCCTGTTAAGAATAAAGAGCTTTGGCAGACCTTAGATGCTATTAGTAGAGAGCTCAATGTGACATGGAAATGGGTAAAAGGGCACTCTGGCGTAGAACTAAATGAATTATGTGATACGCTGGTGCAGCAAGAGATGGCTTTATTGCAGTAAAACATATGCTTTAAAAATTATCCTTTTCTTTTTCTATCCTGTGTTGACACTTTTCCCTCATCTTGGTAATATCCAAATCGTTCGTTAACGGGCTGCTAGCTCAGCTGGTAGAGCAACGCCCTTTTAAGGCGTGGGTCACTGGTTCGAATCCAGTGCAGCTCAATACAAACAACTAAAAGAGATATCCTAATTATTGGGTATCTTTTTTTTTATTTCCAACTTATTCTCACTTCACCCTTTCTTGCCTCTCTTCTTTCATGGTAGGATTGAAGTTCAATATCTTTGTATTTTGGGGTATTCATGTGACAATTACACAACGGCATCAAGTGGTCTCTTATTATCTCTCCTTTTTCTCCTTTGGACTCATCATTTCAACCTTAGGGATAGCCCTTCCATATTTAGCTGACCATGCAGGGGTCTCTTTAGGAGATGCTGCTTTGATGTTTACAATGAATAGCTTAGGTTTCCTTTTTGGCTCCCTCATTACTGGGTATTTATATGATGTTGTGAGGGGAAAATATTTATTATCTTTTGCTTGGATTCTTGCTGCAGGGTCAACCTACTTTCTCCCTATCCTCTCATCATTAACTCTTATGTGCGCAGTTAATGTTGTCTTTGGGTTTGCAAACTCAACAATAGTTGTAGGATGTAATACCCTCATTACCCGAGTTGATAAAGAACATACTACCTCACTACTTTCTGCTATGCATGTCGTAAATGGGGTAGGGGCATTTCTTACTCCAATTTTATTTACCCTGGTAATTACCAAAACAAATGATGTGGTGAGTGCTTATCATATCTATTCTTTCTTTTTTTTATTCTTAGCAATATTTGTTTTATTCACCCCTATTCATATTAAAAAAGAGAAGAAAAGAGAGAAAAAAGAGCATGTTCCAATTAAGAATAACAATGTTCTCCTTATTATTCTCCTTGCCCTTATTGCCTTTGTCTATGTTGGCTCTGAAATAAGTTTTAGTGGATGGATTTATACCTTTATGAAGGTTCAGTTTCCTACCTTTGAAGGGAATGCTGGCTATGTTATGGCAGCCTTTTGGGTTTTTATGACTTTAGGGAGAATCTTTTTTACCTATCTTACTAAGTATTGCCGAGTAAGGGTCTTGATGATTTATACTCTTCTTGGGGCAATAATTGGACTGAGCTTTATCGCAATATTTGATTCAAATTTCGTTATGGTATGGATAGGAACGATGCTTTCGGGCTTCTTTTTGGGTTCTGTGTTCCCCTTTATCGTCAGTTTTGGAGATAATTCTATAGGAATGAGTGGTAAGGTGAGTGGTGTTGTTTTTGGTGGGACAAGCTTTGGTGGGATGTTGATGCCGTATATGAATGGGCAGCTCTTTGAAAGAGTAAGCCCTGCCTCTACAATGTTCTCAATTATGATCTCTATCACTATTACCCTTCTCATCTTTATCATCCTCTATAAGAAGGCTCCCGCAAACGAAAAAGAGGTTACCTCTATTATTGGTAAGACCGTGTATGAGCCCCCTTTAGTTACAAAGGTTGACAATTAGGGCAAAGGTGAGTACTCCTCCCTGCTACTTTTATCTTAATAATAGGCATAGAGCATCTATTGCACTTTTCTCCTCCCTTTTGAAATACCTGTAATTGATTCTGATATTCATTTTGTACTCTTTCTAATTCACCAGCTTGATATTTTTCTGGATTTGCTT